>DATMOV010000294.1:0-10965 GCA_035568055.1 Cytophagaceae bacterium | reverse complement strand
AGGCTCTCCCCATCGGTTGTAAACATCAAAGTGCCATTCACCCGGGTTACCTTCTATCACATATTGATCATTCATGCTGTCACCATTCGGAGTAATAAGATTGGGAATTTTGATTACAGGAATGGTAATATGTAAAGTGTCCCCGCCATCGCAATAATTATTGTAGATCTTTACTGCTACAGTATATGTTCCGAAGTTTGAATATTGATGCGCAGGATTCTGCTCAATGGAAGTTTGTCCATCTCCAAAATCCCATAAATAGTTTAAAGGGCCGCTGCTTTTATTTTTAAAAGCTATCTTTGGCAAGCCAGTGCAATCTGTAATATTTTTTGCTACCGAACCTCCTTTAACAATCTCAGCCACAGAAACAGTATCTTTTAAGGTGACCTTGCAATTGTTTGTATCTGTAAGGGTTACCTCATAAATAGTTTTTGTCACAGGCTTCGCGTAAGGATTATAAATGGCAGGATCGCTTAATGAACCGGTGGGTGTCCAGTTATATGTATAGTATGGATTGGCTCCCGCATCAAGCTGAATACTATCACCCGAGCAGATTGTATAGGAGGAAGGAACCCGGATATTATTTATATTATATACATTGATCGTTCCTGTCGCAGTGTCGCGCCCAATACAAGTGGTAAGGTCAGTTGCCACAAGCATGATCAGATAGGTGCCTGAGCTGGTATAAGTATGGCTCACAGGTGTGGCGACCGTCGTCGATTGCATACTGCCATCACCGAAAGCCCAGTTAAAAGATTTACCACCCAAACTGGTATTGGTAAAATTTACAGGCAGCGGCAAACAACCTTTAGTGGTGTCTGCAGTGAAAGCTGCTTTCAAGCTTGCGAGATCAAATTTGAATGCGGCGTTGTTGCAGTTGGAATAGAAAAATCCTGAATTGTTGTATTCGAAATAACTCTTGTTAGTATTTGACCAAACGCCGGGTGTAGTAGGGAATGACGAATTGCCTCCACAGCCCGCGCAGACTGAATGATAGATAATACCTTTTTTGTCAAAGCGGCTGGTCCCTCCATCAACATGATCTCCAACAGTACTGTTCCCTCCGATATAGGTAGCATATAAAAGTGACTTAGCTCCTTTTTCCAATGCCATGATATAAAAGTCACTGCCATCGGTGACGGACTGAAAGGCATCAGAAGTTATGTCCATACTATTGGTATTTCCACCTATATAACCAGTATAATTAAAATCGCTATCAAATGAAGAATTAACACTTCCGCCCCACCCTGAAAGAAAAATATTTCCACAATCATTCACAAGAAATGCAGTGGGAGAAATGTTCGGTGCCCCTGATCCGTTCCCAACAACTGTGCTAAAAAAGGTGGAGTCCATACTCTTGGTTAGTTTATGAATGAATTGTCCACTGTTAGGATTTGAATAAATTCCGGGGCTTACCGGATATGCTCCTGCAGTTTGCCCGAATAGATATACATTTTCATGGGCATCCAGCTGAACAAAATATGCCTGGTCATAAGAGGCAGTTCCCAGATAGCTTGAGCTCATCAGGGATGTTCCGTTGTTATCAATGGCTGCCACAAAGCCATCTCCCGAACCAATTGATGATGGCTTTAAAGAACCTGCCGTTGTAGGAAAATTGAAACTCTGTGTTCCACCGGCTACGAAAACATTGTTCAAGCTATCAAGGGCGATACCAAAGGCGGCATCATGATCATTGCCTCCAAGGAATGTACTCCAGATTATGGAAGAAAGATCAGGATTCAGCTTTACAACGACTGCGTCATGACCGCCGGAATTTCCATGAGTGGGCTGGAATCCGTTTATTATGGGAAAGTCGCCGGATTGCGTACTGGATGCTATATAAACATTATTATTTTTATCCGTGACAATCTCTCCTCTGAACTGGTCACCATAATTTTTTGTAAGAGACCCGTTTTTGTAAATGATACCGTCATTAGAACTCCCGCCGATAAAAGTGGAAGCCAGAAGTGAAGAGCCGGTGGAGTTAAGCTTGGAAATAAAAATATCCGAGCCATTCTCATATAGCACCGCATCATCACTACCAAAAGGGTAAGTAAAATTTCCCCAATTAAATGATTGGTCAAATGCATTTATAGTCGTTGGAAAATCACTGGAGCTGGTAGAGCCGAATATCAGCAATTCATTATTTTCATTTACTACAAGGCTATGGGGAATTTCTGAATAAGTGCCTCCAAGATAAGATGCGTATAAGAGAACGCTGCCCGTTGAGTTATATTTTAGAATGCCAACATCAATGCCCACACCGTAAGTGTTTACACCGGCATAGTTAGCCTGAAAAGCTCCGGTGGTGCTTGGATAGCCTACGCCAAAAACACTGCCTCCCGAATAAAGATTTCCCGCCTGATCAAAAGTTGCTGTATTCCCCCAGTTATCAGCCACCGAACCAGAATAGGTAGAAAAAATTAACTTCGGATCTATCACCAAATCATAATTTTTATTAAATCCCTGGGGGAAAGAAAAACCAACAACATGATCGGACAAGCTAAACTCCGAAGGCACAAATATTTTTTTTCCATTGATGAGCTGATAAGAATACGGCGCGTCTTCAGTGATGGTGTTCAGAGAAGTTTTTATAAAAAGCCTGCCTTCGCTGATATAGATGGAATCAGCTCCCTCATATTTCATTCGAATAGCGGCGGCATCTCCGCCCGCACCCACATAGTATTGGTATTTCAGATGGTTGTTATCCTCATACAATTCAAGCGTAGTATACGGGTAAATGCCTTCATACGAAATTTTAGAAAATGATTCCACATCGGAAGCCCATTTGCTCTGGTCTTTGCCTATGAAATAATTTCTAAGCTCACCAGTCCGATTATCATGGTGAATCGGCGGATGCAGATTGGAGTTAAGGAAAGAAACCTTGAAAGCATGAAGTTTTATGAGTGAACCGCCCGACTCGATATTATCAGTATTTTGAACATGCTCATGATTGTGCATCCGGGCAAGTTTTTTTGTATCGTAAAAAACATAAGTGAAAGAATTGTTTTCCAGAAACAGTTTTCCTCCCGGAAGATCAGCGCGATATTGAATGTTAACAGGCCATTGATTTTTATTTTCTGTAAAACGTAAGCTGCTGCTTTGTTTACTTTGGGCAATAACCGCAAAAAAAACAAGCGTCATTAATGCAGCTAATAAGAATCCTTTCATCATTGATTTTTTAACCACAAAGAACACCAGGAAATAGAATTGTTTAAATATTTTCTAACATTTTCCGAACCCAATATTCTTAACAATCTTTGTTATAAAAATATAATTTCCTCTATCACCACTTCGCCCAAGTCATTATTCAGTAGTTCCACGATCCTGGTTTTAGACATGCTTAGCTCCTGCTTTAGGGGAGCAGAGGTTAATTTGACATACATTTTTTTGTTATGAATATTGAGAGAGGCCGTTCTTGTGGCTATTGGCGTTCCCATAATTCTTTCCCAGGAAGCGATGATATGTGTTTCGTTGTATTTGCCTTTAAGTTTATAGGCTTTCAAAAGATCATTGATCACATCCTTCAAAGGAGCGATATCCGCTTTTCTGGGATTAGATGGTTTGAATTTTTTGAACATAGTTTGTTATAACAGCTACACCTGACTATTGTCATCCTGAGGCACAAAGGATCTTTTTACTTGCTGCATGACAATGCAAACTATCATGCTATAAAACCCTGCCCCATCTTAAATATACTCATTTTTTAGATTCTGCTTTATACACATAGCGCTTATAAAAATAAGACCCCTAAACCAGCTACGCAAAGGAGTCTTAGAGATGGCTTTGAAAGGACACAACAATTTCATTCAACTCAAAACCACTTCACATATATAACAAATTGCGGGTTGCGAAGAGTTTCATATCGAGACCTATAAGGCTTTCTATTATTGCCTCGGACGTTCAAGATAAATATCAACGAACAAATTGATACCCGCTTGCTCTACATACGATATTTTTATGCTCCACCCTTCTTGTCCCAATGTATTAAGTAACGCAGACAATTCTTCCTCATAACTGTATCCGGTAATTTTAACCTCCTTAATTAAGGATCCGGCTGTATATACTTTTAGTTTTGCATCACTTTTTTTAATTATTAAGAATTCATTCGTGACAGAATTATTCTTAAAGGCGAACAATAAAGCAATAGAGATCCCAGCTACTATCAATAAAAGTGGTTTGAATGTTTTCATCATTTATGTAAGTTGTTTAAAGTGGATACAAATTTGGGCAAATTAGAAATAAAAAATTCTCGCAACGCTACAAGGTGGTAAAACTAAAATAAACAGATCCTTCACTCCTCAGGATGACTGCCGCTGAGAGGAGCCGTTGCGAATAAAGCATTATTCCTCCTCAGCTTTTACCAGCTCGAGCTTCTCACCTTTGTAATTATTTTTCACAAAAGTACACCACTGGCAGTCCTCTTCTCCGCAACCAGGATTAAACTCATGATTCATTATCTTTTTGTAGGTGTCTTTGATCTGCAGCTTTACAATATTTACTTCTTCGGGCTTAATGTAAATCTTTTGCTTGCTGAAATTCTTCTTTGAATCTTTCTGAATAAAATCTATTTCGCCGGAGATCATTTCATAATTTCTTGGACGATCGCTGTCGAGCAAGATCTTATAGAAAACAATCTGCCTCCAGTACTCGCCGCCCAAGGGATCCTTTTCATCAGGTGGATTTAGTTTTTTTCTGCCATTCTCAGGACTGCCGGTTTTATAATCCACTACATTCACTTTATTGCCGTCCATCTCGATCTTATCAAGAGCTCCCGTGACAGGCACTCCTTCAAATTCAGCATTCGTGATCCTGTATTCTACGGTCACATTTTTATGCCACTCGTTTAGATAGTGTGTATAAATTTGCGGTAGCAACTCTTCGCCAAATTCCAGCTTCCTTTTGTATTCTTCTCTCGTAAAATGTGAGTGGTGATTTCTCATGCCTTGCTTGAAATATTCAAAGAACTCCTCTTTGGACGGGAACAGTTTATCCCTGTCCTTCGTCATGTTCAAAAATAAATTATAGAGGGCGTGATGCATCGCGTTTCCAAATCCCATGCTTTCACTTCTGGCACTCGGTACTCTGAGAATATTCTCAAAATAGAAAGAAAGCGGGCAACGAAGGAATTTATTAAGATGGGTAACGCTCATCTTATAATTCTTCAGGGCATCTTTCAGAAATTCCTCATCCATCAGTTTAAGCATAGGCTTCTCTTCTTCCAGCATGATGTTCATTCTGTAGCTGAATATTTCTTCATCGGGAAGAACGACCCTCTCGGACTTAAAGCCTGTTCCTTCCAGCAGCTCTGCTACAAACTGCGACATCTCCTGTTCCTTGTCATTGTTTTCTTTGGAGGCGAAGGAAATATTCAAAAATTCTTTAGCACGTGTAAGTGCCACATAAAACAAACGGCGCTCTTCTTCAATCGCTTCGCCAGCGACTGTGTCAGTAATGGTGTCGGGGAATTTATAAGTGCTGCTTCGCCCGGATTGCTTTTCCCAGTATCGTGAAGTGCATGAGATCAAAAACACATATTTAAATTCAAGGCCTTTGGAAGAGTGCGCAGTAATGAAGTTCACTCCCTTTTCTGCGTGCAATATTTTTTCCAGGTGCACAGTGATTTTATTTTCACGCATTTTTTCCATCATCTCCAGCAGATCTTTTAATGAGAAATCAGGAGTTCTTGCTGCTTCATTTTTAATAAAATCAAAAAAGGTGGAAAGCACCTGCATGAGCCAGAACTTCTCCGGTGAATTCATGATATAAGTAAGAACTCCGCCCCTGGTCAGGATCTTTTCAAATAATACCTGAACGGTCATATTCCTGGATTCTTTGATCCAGTATGTCAGGTTAAACTCCAGCTCTGAGATCGCTTGTGCCGATTCGAGGTTAAGCTTAGAAAGCTTTTCCCTGCTGGCAATAATCTGTCGCCATGTTGCACGTCCGTCTTCTCTTTTATTTGACTCGCGGGTTATCGTTGCAATATCACGGGGAGATATATCAAAGAAATGATAATGCATGATCTTATACAGCAGATGCTCCGCGCTGTCAGGCTTTTCATACTCGGTATGAATGTATGAAAGTATATTCACCAGTGACTGAACAAATGGAAGCTCCAGTACATTTATTTTCTGCCTGATATTAAGAGGGATCTTTTTACTTTCCAGCGCACGTACAAGATTTTCTACCAGCTTGTGGTTACGGTAGATCACAGCGATCTCACTCAGGTCTTCGCCTTGGGCATGCAATGCTTCGATCTGTTTGAGCAAGCCGGCTTCTTCATGCAGTACATTATAATATTCCTTGATGGAAGGCAGCACTGCCGAAGCAGCAATTTCCTTATTTCTGGCGACCAGGTCTTTGCTAAGGCTTTGGAGCTTGTTCACCAGCCGTTCATTATTTTTAACGATCACCGCGCCGGCAGCATCTAATATGTGTTGAGAGGATCTGTAGTTTTCAGTCATGATCACGGTCTTGATACCCGGCTCATGCTTGTTATAGAAATCTACAATATTGCGGACGTTAGCGCCCTGGAAACGGTATATAGACTGGTCGTCGTCACCTACCACAAATACATTGGGGTCGTCCCAGTAACTGGTGAGCAAATCTAAAATATCATTTTGTGAGCCGTTGGTGTCCTGGTATTCATCCACCAGAAAATATAAATATCGTTCCTGGTATTTTAGCAGAATATTCGGATTATTTCTGAACGCATCACGCACCCAAAGGATCATGTCGTTGTAATCATACCTCTTGCGTTCCCTCATCATCTTTTCGAATGATAAATATTCGCCTGCCGCTGCTCTCAGCAATTCCATTTTCTCTTTCTCGGCATTGAAAAGGCGTTCGTTGAGGTCACCGGCTTTTATTCCTTTGGTGGCGTTAGCTCTTTTGTAAATATATTCTTCACGGGTTGGAAGATCTTCTAGGTATGCATCAATCTGCCCTGAAATATACTCAGCAGTATACGCCTCTTTCTTCATGACATCAAACAAAGGCTTAAGCCTTCCGATCTCATAATAAATATCGCCGGTAAATCTTTTAAGAGGATGCTTTGGACCAAATGAATTGACCAGCTTTTGATAAAGCTCCACTGTTTCCAATTCCGAGATCGGCTGCAGATCCCTGAAGCCGAAGTAATCCAGATTCTCCTGTATTACCTGGTTGCAGAAAGCGTGGAAAGTATAAATGTGTACGCGGTAAGCTTCAGGACCAATAAATTTCAGCAGGCGCTTGCGCATGGCTATCGTGCCTGCATCTGTATAGGTAAGGCAAAGAATATTATGAGGCCCGCATTGTGAGGTGCTTAATATATTTCCTATCCGCGCCGAGAGTATCTGGGTTTTACCCGTTCCGGGACCAGCTATTACGAGTACCGGGCCATCAATATGATCTACTGCTTCTCTCTGAGCTTTGTTAAGCTTGGCCAGCTCGGATAAAAATGCCTGATCGTGTACTGATTTATTATTCATATAAAGAATTCTCCGCTCATTCTTTATGCCTAAAGGGTGGGCTAAAGAATGGAAACAGCGTTATTAATATTTAATAGGAAGTTAAACAAAAAAGGCCGACACTCAAAGAGAGCCGGCCTTTTCATATCTGCGCTTAGCGGTTAGAAGAATTTATACCTGTCGTCCTCTATCTCAGCATCCTTTTTAATGGCTTCATCCACTTTAGTGTCTGCCTGGCTTGAGCGCTGCTGCTCTATCTGCTTTCTGTATATACTGTAATCCGCGATTTCGACTACCGGATAGCTCTTGATCATCTGAAGAACCACTGCGCCATTTTCTCCTTTAAAAGGAATAGTACGCTGCCCTTCTTTCAGCGCGAATATTTTGCCGATCGCTTCAGGATCGCTGCCAATGCCCTCAATGGAAGTAGAACTAAAATTAACCTGCGCAGTGCTCACCGTCGCGGTTGGCCCATACGTTGCTGCCATTTGATCCATATCGCCTTTTGAAGCATTTAGCTTTTCAAGGATCTTATCGCCTTTCATTTCGTTTCTTACTTTTACAGAAACCTCATCTCTTACATCCTGAGGCCTGGCAAGGCCTTTGCTTCTCTTATCTGTAAGAATAGCCACCACATACTGGTTATCCATCTCAAAAACATTAGAGACGCTTCCAACTTTTGCCTCATAAGCCCAACGAATAATTTCTCTTACATTGCTAAGATTATTAATATACTTGTCGGATTTCTTGATATTTTTTGCTGAATACTTAAACAGGTTTTCTTTTTTCGCATTGGCATTGAATGTTGCTGTATCCTGGACTGTAGATGCGAAGTCATTGGCCTTTCTGTATGCCGCTTCTTTTGTTTCATCGCTCGCCGCAATCACTTTCTCTATCGTAGCGATTTTGAATTTTTTATTGGTTTTAGGTTCGGTCACTTTGATAATGTGGAAACCAAAATCAGTCTCCACCAGGTTTGGTACAAGGCCTGGTTTGTTTAATGAGAACACTGCCTTTTCAAAAGGAGGCACCATCTGACCCTTGCCAAACCAGCTAAGATCACCGCCATTAGTCTTTGATCCAGGGTCATCGCTATATTGTTTCGCCATCTCATCGAAATTTGCACCGGCCTTGATCTTTGCGAATACTTCATTGGCTTTTCTCCTTACACTGTCTTTTTGCTCTTTAGTGAAAGGCTGACGTGTCATTTTATTTTGTGTACTGAAAAGTATATGCCTGGCGCGTGAAACATAGTTTGAATCTTTCGGATCCTCTTTTATTTCTGTTACCTTATAAAGCACATATTTTGAATACTCATTATATGGCCCGTAAACACTGTCTTTCTTAATAGAACTTGCCATATCTTTTAACTGCACGGGCAGTTCATTAATATATTTATAAGCCGGATCTGTTGGATTATCCGAGTTGGAAGCGACAAAACTAGTGTCATCGATACTGGCCGCGAATTCTTTAGTGATCTCAGTCAGCGACTGTTTAAGATCCGCGCTGTCTTTAGCTGAAACTATTACAGGAAAAACGATATAGTCCAGAGACCTGCCTTCTTCCACTTTATATCTCTCGCTATTTTTCTTGATATAAGATTCAATCTGATCATCAGTGACTTTGAAAGTAGAATCCGGCAACGTGTAATAAGAAACGAATAAATATTTGATATCGGCTTTTGTGTTCTGATTTCTGAATTCTCTCTCACCTTCAGCCTTGGTAACATATTCAGACTTTTTGAACAGGTTGAGGTATTTAGCCCTGAGCCTGTCCGGCCCGATGCTGTTCCGGAAATTCGCCCATACAGCTTGATCTCTTGGATCCGCTTGCCCGCCTTCCACCGCTTTGAGGTATTCCTTAAGACGGTTTATATCAAATTGCTTGGTCTCTGCATTCTGAAAGATAGGTGCCTGTAATATTCCCTGGTGGATATGTCTGCCCGTAATCATATCTTCTACTTCTTCCTCTGTAACTGTAAGTCCAAGTTTTTCGAATTGCTTCTGATAAGCCACTTTGAATACCAACTCATTCCATGCCTGATCCTGTATCTGGGCGCGGTCGTTTTCGGTGATCGGCCTGCCATTCATCGCATATTGATTCTCAATTCTCTGAACCTCATTTTTGTATTGATCGTAGGGAATATCTTTCCCTGCTATTTCACCCACATCGTTGCTGCGTGAGCTGAATAAAGAATTTGGACTGAAAACCAGGTCTGTAAGAAGAAATAAGACCAGGGCACCCGCTATGACAGCTACTACCAGCACTGACTTTTGATTGATTTTATTAATAATCGCCATTTATATAAAGTTAAAAGGATTGCAAAATAATTAGATTACCTGGCATTTCACAAGGCTGAAACCTAAATTTTCGGTTTACGCAGTTTCTTTTTCCGATCTCTGTCACTTTCTCCGGGTTTTTTAATCGGTTTTTTCCTCAATTGAAAGATCCCCATCAGGATAATCACCATCATAAAGAACACATAGCTATTGAAGAATCCATACAAGAAGGTCTGATGGATCCCAACAATGACAAAGAATGTTGAAAGTGTTATTAAAGTAATATCAATTAGTTTCATCGACTGACATTTCACCTATTGGGTCACGGATTTTATAATGTTCAAACCTCTGGTCGGCATCTAACCCTTTTCCCCAAAGGATATCTTCGGGCGTTTGAATGGTGACATTTTCTTCTGTATATACTTTTTCAGTAAGAGGGTTCCAATTTAGCACTTCTGTCTTCAATGATTTCCCTTCTGCCAGATTTCTGATAATTACATTACCGGTTACCGTATACAGATTTTGCTCTTTATTGTATTTGCCATAATTGGCGGTAAGGGTGGAGGTTTTCACCTGCTTTTCATCATAAAATTCTATGTTAATCCCTTTCGGGAACTCCCTGTTACCATTTTCGAATTCTAATTGTTTAGAAGCAGTAAGGCGAATTTTTAATCTGGAAGAGTCTGTATACAACGTTTCAACATTATCCACCTCTATCAAAGCACCCTTATAGGGCTGTAGCTCTTCAACCTGATTGTTCTTGCAGCTATATAGAACACAGAGACAAGCAATACCCAAAAAGACCCTTGCTTTCATTCTAGTCCACCTTGGATTTAAGGAACCAGAAATCACTTATTATAATTCCCAGATACAACTTCACATAAAGTTCTTTGACCACATTGCCTCCTCTTTCGCCGGCAATCAAGGCAAGATTTAATTTAGTCGGCGGCGCAGAATTGATTATTCTTTTTTGTCCTCCGGTCAGTGGAATGCTGCCTCCAAGACTTACTGAAATATCATTGATCTGCTGGTTATTAATCAGAAAAGGCATTTTTGTAAATGTGAATCCTGCCCGTATGATTTTGCGCGCGGCATCTTCATTACGATTTCTTTTGCTGACAGAACTCAAATACCGCTCTCCACCCAAAGCAAAGGTAAAGCTGTTTGTAAATTTATTGTTCTTGTCAAATCCACTGTATGTTGTCCATGGACTAAAGGAGAAATCAGTGCCA
>DATMOV010000293.1:0-2931 GCA_035568055.1 Cytophagaceae bacterium | reverse complement strand
ACTTCTTGTACCATTGATCAATCCGGAAGCATGAATAAAGGCCAGAGATTTATTTTCATATAAGTCTTTTAATCCACCAGCATTAGCATGAAGTCTGAAATCATTCTTGGCAATATTTTGATCAATCCGCAATCCACTCTGATTGCCATCTTCTTTTATCCCCAGCATTCCACCACGGGCAACCCTGTAAAATGGTTCATCAACCGGTGCAAGAAGGTTAAGTCCATCCATTCCACCTCGAAGGAAAAGGACGACCAGAATTTCTCTATCGTCTTCTTTTCCAAGAAAGTATTCTGACTCCATTATGTTCGTTCGTGTGAACATAAAATCTTTGCATCCCTTAAAAAGCGATCTCCTATCCATGGTATTATCTTATTTGAAATTCCGGAGTAGAAAACAGAAACTGAGCCAGAGATATCAAACGGGGTTCCATCTCTGCTCGAGAGAGCATTGGAATATTTTGCGGATTCTTTCCTTCTGCAAAAATTTTTATAATCTCTTCTCTATATTCTTTTTTTATTTTTTTGCCGGTGATTCTTTCCGACCAATGATCTAATATTTGTTCATGGCTTAGTCCCTGAGGGGTGTTGCCTGTAAAATCAAATTTAAAAACTTCGAATTCTTTCCAGTATAATATAGTACCTACAGCTTTCCATCTCCTCAGCATCGCTCCTGGCCCCATCCAGTATGTGTCTTTATCTGGTGGCCCGGCAGGCGAAGGCCACATCAGAGGTTTGTATCCCAGACTGCTTGTAATCCAATGCAGCATCATATTGGGTGTAAATTCAGAATTGGTGAGACGGGCAATTGAGACTACAAATTCATAAGGTCTTTTAACCTTAACATTCTCAAAATGAAGAAATTCATCTGATTTGAATATAGTTTCCAGTGTAAGTTTTATCTGGTGCGGATGATCAAGGTTTTTCATCCATGTATCCTGTGCTTTCTGCAACAATGAATCGGGATATGTATCACCAAGGAATCGTTTAATTATTTTCCTACACAAATGTTTCGCAGTTCCCGGATGAGCGGCAAGCAGATCCAGCACATCTTTCCCGTCTGCCATAGGAGGTTGATTAGACTTTATTTCATATCCCAGTACCCTTTTCTGGTAGTTATCATGGAAGCCATCAAAATAATAGAATTCTCCACTATCGGGAAAATCTTCTTTTACGCCACTCCGCCAAGTGGATGAGCCATCAGCAATCGTCCAGCCTGTAAATGCACGTGCTGCTTCGTAAACGTCTTCGTCAATATATCCAACAGGCTTTCCTTCAAGAGCCCCGGGGACATCCCGCCATTTGTCATATAGATTATTGAAATAATGTTCTTCTCCCAGCGTATGCAATTCAAAAAGTTCCCGGGCATAATTCTCATTAGCAGGACTAGCCTGGCTCGCTTTGTTATTCAGGTAATAAAGCATGGCCGGGCTTTTTGCCACGTCTTCAAGGAACACTCTAAAATTACCAAAAACATTTTTTCGAATCACATCCCGGTCATAAGAAGGAATGCAGCTCCCGATTTCCATATTGGCATTAATAGTCACGTTGAAATGGTTGTGCCAGAATTCTACCATCATCTCGTGAATTTGCCATTTGCTGTATACCGCCTTAATCCAGTTGGCAGAAGCTACTTCCATAGCGGGCCGGATCCATTCATGCCAACCTTTTTCTTTTATTGATTCAAAATGCTTTCTGCATTCAGGAATAGACATATCCAGGAAACGCAGACACCGTTTTTCGTCTACATTATATCCATTATATTGATATTTAATGTCCAGCTTTAACGCCGATAATCGCTGTTGAATATTTTTATCATCCTCCAATGGTGCGTTGAGTTGTTCCTCCAGATATTTTTCGAGACCAATTTTTTTTAGTCTCAGGAGCTCTTCTCTCTTCGGGCCATAAGATATCTTATTAAGAATCTTCCATTCTGTCTCAGCGCTTTCTTCTGGAGAAGTAATGAAAGAATTCAGAAATCCTGCCTTTAGCTTTGTAGTTGGAAGCAAAAGTGGCAGGGAAAGGACTGAGCCTACTTTAATAAATGTACGTCTGTTAAATGGGCTCATAGAAGATAAATTAGAAAGCGAGCTGTCTTAATTTAAACATTTTTCTTGAGAGTTACCTAATTATAAGACGATGAAGAGGTATTTGAAAATAACCTCCAAAATCAAGGTTCATGAAATGAATACATACCGATCACCATCTTAGGCAATTTAATACTTAGTTGAAAAGCTATTGGAAGCAAAAACAACAAATCGCTAACTCGGCTTTGCGTAATATGACACTTAAAGAATACTATTTATTAATCAAAGGAGATATGCGGGAGCATGTTAATTCCATTGCCTGCAATATTTTCTGATTTGGTGTAACTGCAACATCCATCTGAAAAATAAGCCTCGAAATTCCTCCAGGCAACCGCACAAGGCAAAACAAAAAGAACAAATACCTACTACCCTCCGCTAAACCACAGCTTCCTTATTATACCTTCCCTTATATTCTACTGGCGACATCCCTGTAATCTTTCTAAACACTTCACGAAACGCCTTTACATCTGAATATCCAACTTCATACATTACTTCATTAATTGTTTTGCGACTGGTTTCAAATGTCTTTTTTGCCGATTCAATTTTCACTCGTTGCGAATATTCAACGGGAGTATTGCCGGTTGCTTTGATAAACCTTCTGTCAAAGTTTCGCCTGCCGACAAAGAACCTGGAAGACAAATGTTCCACTGAAATTTTTTCGTGCAGATTACTTTCAATATATGCTTGTGCTTTTTTCACCATTTCATCTCCGTGTAGTTTCTGTCCTGTAAATATTGTAAATGCTGATTGACTATTCCTGTCCATTTCTATCTGAAAAACTTTGGAACAAAAAATTGCTGTTTGTCTGTCATAATATTTCTCTACAAGATAAATCATCAGGTTTA
>DATMOV010000292.1:0-7351 GCA_035568055.1 Cytophagaceae bacterium | reverse complement strand
GATGCTTGGAAAGAAATAAATAATGGTGCTTTCGTAGTATTTTTTTCTAAAGGACACGTAGCTACTGGTATTCCAACTTCTGATGACAAAATGACAAAAGCCACTATTGAAGGTAAGTCCTATACTTTTGGTAGGATTATTCAAGCAGGGAAATCCGTTGATAAATTTGCCTTATGGAATGGGTTTGGGAAAAAATTAATCCCGTCAGGAATTAGAATTTATAAGTATATTGGACCGGTTAATAAGTGATTATAAATGAAGTGTTTTATGAAACAGATGTTACATCTTACTTTTTTTGTCACCTTATTTTTTGCTTGTGATGGAAAGCCTGAAAGTGGTGAGCTTTCTAGCCATGATTCAAAAGAAAAGAAAGAATATTCGGGTATTTTTATTGGTTTCGTTAATAATACTCCTGTCTTTTTTTCCGATGATAGTAATTTTATTTTTACGGTTTCTTTAGATAAAATTCCTAAAGTATTAAAGAAATGTTCAGAGGTACAAAAACCTCTTTTTATAAATGATAGTGGTATTATATATCTTACAGGTAACGGAAATGATTTTTATCTCATAATTAGTAAAAATGGAGAACCTGAGATAAAAGTAAATTTAGAAAAGCCTGCATATTCTGTTACTGCAACAAATAATCTTGACACACTTGTTTTATGTTCTGACTTTGAAAAGGAAGTTCTAAAATTGTTCGTTCCTGCTCAGAATAAGATACTAACTCTCCCTTACCGAGGAAGCGATCCAGTAATTATTTTGAATAATGTATATTTCTCTTCTTACATTGATACAACGGGTGAAGGAGGATATAGCGGTTCTAATGTTTATATGGCTTCTTTAAAAAATATTGATTTTAAAGAATTGGTAGTTAAAGATATCTTTGTAAACTTTTTTGTCTCCTCAGATGGAACATATATTGCTTCAGACTTTCGTAAAGAGAATGGGATTAAGAGTGGTATTTATGATACTCGTAAAAGAACCATAAATTACATAGAAAAGAAAGAAAATTACAATATGGCTTACTTTTCTAAGAAAGAAAATGTTTTCGTTTTTTATAGTCCAGCTAACGTGATAGATAATTTCATTTGCAAAATCATAAAATGATATCCTTTTTTCGTTGAGCTGTTCATGCTTGAGTTTTAGCTTTATACTATGAACTCATAATTGTAATTGTTGAATGAATTTTTAGATGAAATATAATATCTTAATTGGGTTAATCTGTTTTCTTTTTTTTTACTGTTCTTCAAAAAAGCAAGAGAATAAGAAAGACGCACCTTCAATTGTAGTTGAGAAGTTCTACTCATGGTATCTGGATAGTTTATATGAAAATGGTAAGATTAATACACCTGATGTTGTACTTACAAAGGATTCAGTTTATAGATTAGATGGAACCAAGTTTATTTCATTGCTGAGGCAATCAGAGTTTTTCTCACAGAGCTTTATACAGGATCAGCAAAATTTAATTCAAAGATGTGATGATGATTTGAATAATAGTGATGCTCAGAAAATGTATAAAGAAGCAGGGTTTATGGCTGTGGAATCTCGTAATTGTAGTTTTATGAATTATTTTCCTTGGATCGGTGGACAGGGTGAAGAGATTAAGAAAGTCAATATAATAAGTTCAAAGATTGAAGGCGATAAAGCTAAAATTATTGTGAAGGCTATAGAGACCGTGAGCATTGAATTACTGAGAGATAATACTAAGTGGAAGATCGAAAAAATTTATATTCCATGATTCAATTAAGACATATTTGAATAGAAGTTCCTCTATTGTTAAATGATTCTAAAATACATCCATAGCTGGTTGTAAAAACAGCAATTGTTTTATCCTCTGAAATAATTCAGGGGTTTTTTTTATTTAAATCCATATTTTTCTAAGTAATCATTATTTTTTTTAATTTAGTGTGTGCCTATAATTTTGAAAAAATAATGAAAGAAATTTTTGAGCAGATAAAAATTGAGCTGCCTAAATTTTTATCAACCTTCGTTCATATACTAACTTCTCCAAGAAATGGTCTGTTAAAAACGGTAGGCGCTTATGATGAAATTAACAGGGATGTATTCCTGACCAAGGCATTTGTATATTATTTTATATGCAATCTTATTACATCTTTCGTGTTTTTATCACCCATATACGGAGCCGAAGAATTTACCACTGTTCTCAAGTTTGTTTATTTTGTTTTTATCATTTTGATATTTGTCTTGCTTTCTGCACTTGCTCTGAAAGTTTCCTGGAATGTAGTTGGAGTAAAAACATCCTTTTATAAAAACCTTATAACGTTGTCATACCATACTGGTACGTTTTTTACTATATATATCTTGTTAAATATTATTAATCTGGCCATACTTCGGTTTGATTCAATTCAAAAATATGACGTTATGGTACAGTATACTTATTTCAAAGGAACAGTAAATCCCTTTGATAATGTGTTTTCAGATTATACACTTTTAACGTATCAGGTAATAGGTTTAGTCAGTCTAGTATTTGTTGTAATATGGTTTTACAGAGGATGGGCTTGTTATAGGATTATGAATAAATCTACCAAATGGCAAAGTTTTTTCGCTGCCGTTATTTTTTCTGCTATAATGGCATTGGTATTTGTTATTGATATAGCTTTGGATAGAATGCTCAATCTTAGAAATTATTAATTTTAAAGAGTAATAATATATTTGCTTATAAAATCTTCTCTTGCTGGTAAGGTAATTTTTAAGAATTATAAAAAACCGGACTATGGCAATATTTCAAAGCCCAATCCACCCAATACTTCTGCCAGACAAGCCTGTTATAGTTGAAATCCTCTTCACCTTTTTTTTCGTATTCATACATGGCTTTATCAACCATCTGCTTATGCTTCTTTGTCAGGCGTTCCATTCCCGGATGCTTCCTCATTAGGCCAGTTTTTTTATTGAAGAACATATCCTGTAATCCTGTCGCCTTGGCGAAGCTTTCCCAATCCGAATAAGAAGGCCATCGCTGATTGGTATAGTCAGTTGGCTCCCCAAATGCAGGAGCGTTATCACGAGTGATAAGAGCGGGAGCTTGCAATGGATCATCCAATGGAAGCTCGCCGATAATAATAGAGTAACCCATTATTTTTTCATCGCCTCCTTTTCAAAACCTTTCTCACCGTCCTTAAAATTCTGGGCATGGAGGATATCCCTGTTATCATGCTCCCCCTTAGAGCTTCCGAAGTAATACCCATAAACATCTTTTGCAATAGCACCAGCCATCCCAGTCATGTTGCCGATGATAAAGCTTTCCTCCGCGCTCATGCTACCAAGACCTTTAGAAAGCAGATAACCGATAATTCCGAAAAATCCCGCCACTCCAAAATAAGCAAGGATGCTTTGCGTCCAGTTTTTAGATCCGGACTTTGAAGTTTCTATTTCACGTTTGCGGGCAGAGTCCCTGTCGGCCACTTCCATTCCGATAATTGTTTCCCCATGCTGGGCAAGCATCTCCTGAAACTTTACATAAAGAGCCGCCTTCTCTTCTTTGGAGGTTACCACCTCGTCAATAATTCCTTTTGCACTGTCAAGGAGCTTTC
Source organism: Cytophagaceae bacterium (assembly GCA_035568055.1). Lineage (GTDB taxonomy): Bacteria > Bacteroidota > Bacteroidia > Cytophagales > Cytophagaceae > DATMOV01. Next base: position 3,800 of record DATMOV010000292.1, on the reverse strand, counting down.
CTCCGCTAAATAATTTTGTCAATAATTCCCACATACCTTTTCTTTGTTTAAAGTTGAACACTATTTTTGCTTACGCTGCCTGCCTTGCTTCCTCGTCAGGGAAGATTGCCATTTCTCCTCCCTGATTGAATCTTCCGTTCTGAACCGCCAGCCCTTTTTCCGGAACCTCGATCACCACGTCCACATCATGCTGGAACTCGTTCCTCCCTTTGAACACACCGTCCTTCCTTACTTGGAAGATGTAGATGAAAGACACGGAAGGATTTTTCTTTTCAAGCCTCTCCAGTTCTTCGGGAGAAAGGTTAAGCTTTGACACGCTGTCAAGGAATACAAAACCGTAAGCACTTAAATCTTCAGGAAGCTGGTCGCTAACATCAAGGTTCGGATGCGCTACCGATTTATCCATCAGCTTTATTTTAAGCGTTGCGTCCAGCTCTTCCTCCCGCGCCACATACAAAACCTTTCCGTGATTGCGAGCAAGGTATCCGGCAAATTCAATGCACAGGTAAGACTTGCCGAACTTGGGCTTCCCAAAGACCATCGCTGTAAAGCCCTTAGAAGGATCACCAATAAAGTCTCTCCACTTATCCTTAAAGCCAAGCCCTTTGAATTCCATCTTTACAAAATCAAGGCTGTTCATGACACGTGGAGCCGTCTTCTGTTCTTGTCCAGATAATCCTTCAAGCTTTTCTTCTTTTATACTTGCTGCATTTACTTTTTCTTTTTCTTTCTTTACTTTTTCAGGTTTTGCCCGATCTGTTTTTTTAACTGAAGCAAGAAGCCTTGAGATAAGACTGCCGTCAAGCCCGATCAGGGTTTTGCCTTTCAAAACAGAATGAAGTTTTATGAGCTTACTTTGAACAAGATTTATTTCTTTCAGATAAGGAGAGGACTTAGTGATCCTCTTTTTTTTGATTGCATCCTGAAGCTCTTGAATAAAATCAGCGATTTCCTTTTTGCTCTTTTCCTTTTTATGCAGGGCAAGAAACTTCCGGATAAATTTTACCTCGTAAGGCAAAGTCTCACTTTTTATTTCCCCCATTGTTTCTTCCATCACTTGCCTTTCTTCTTTTACTGCAACCCTGTCTTTGCTTTCTGCTACCGGTACTTTTTGTTTTGGAGCCTCCTTCATCATTTTATTAATGTCGTAATTGGCAGTAAGCACCTCCGTTTTTACTTTGTCAGTCTGGGCGGTGACCGCTACTTTTTTTGTGATCTTGTAACTCTGCCAGCCCTCTTTCTTAGTATAGCGCTCAAGAATCTTCGAGGGGTAGCTGCTTAAAAGAAATTTCCCTTTTACTTCAGAAAGCGCCTTTAAAAGCTTTTCAAAATCTGCATCGGTATAGCCGCCGTAATGCCCCATGTCGGAGTTAAAATATGGTGGATCAACATAGAAGAAAGTCTCCGGCGTATCCCTAAACTTTATCACTTTCAAAGCATCGTTGCATTCAATGTCCACCCTGTCAAGCCTTTCCTTGATATCTTCGGTGAACAGATCCCGTTTATTAGCGATCTTTTTGGATACCGAATTCCCCCTGCGCTCATAGGCATATCCACCAAACATATTAGAAGAAAAGCTCATGTTGGTCTGCACCCAGAAAGCCCATGCCCTTTTGAGTTCATCATGAGCGGAAGCATTCTTTAAAATCTCCGCCGACTGGCTGTGTAGCATCCGGCTGTGAGGCGTTGACTGGATTAAATCCTGAAGCTCTGAAAACCTTGTGGCGCATACCTTATAGAAGTTCACCACCTCTCCATTGATGTCATTGATCACCTCAGCAGGGCTTTTAGGCTTTGCAAAGAAAATGGCCGCGCCTCCGGCGAAAGGCTCCACATATAAATTATGCTCCGGTATCAGCGGGAGAATGGTGCTTACCATTCTTTGCTTTCCTCCGTAATATGTGATGGGTGTTTTCATTTCTTAAGCCTTACTCTTGATGTCCTGAACTTTCTTCCCGGATTTGCGGGTTTTCTTTTCCCTGTCTTTTTTCTTTCAATCATGGCAAGCCTTATCTTTCTGCAACTGCCTGAAATTTTTGTCATCGTTTCATGCAGCCTTTCAAAGTCATGGGACTTTAGCTGAATGACTGCCTGATATTGCCTGTATTTAATCCTGTGTAAAAGTCTTTCAACCTGTTCTTTCTGTTCTTTCCTTACTTCCATCTATTCTCTCTTTTAGTTAAAAAATTATTCTTCAGCTTTATATTCCTATCCCCACCATTTTATATGTTCCGGCGGCAATGTCTCCGTTTGAATTAAAGGTGACTGTAATATTTGCAGCGGTGATATTTGTTTTTGCGATCACAACAAGCCCGGTGGCAACCTCTATAATTTGTACATGCACATCCATGCTGCCGAGTGTATTGGTAATTGTCCAGACGCATGTATTTGTCACTTTATTTAAAAGCGGGTTTGTCGCAGAAAATTTTCTGGCATACAATCCATTTGCAAGCATCCCGGCAAGGGAGAGGGCAGTTACAGCCTGCGTGTTATCCGTTCCTGTATTTACAATGGCCTGTGTTGCAATCTGGATAAGTCCTGCAATGGCAGTTGTGGCAAGGTCATCGTTCTTTTCAAGAAAAATAAAATTGGCGGCAGCCGGGCTTGAGGGATAAGCTGCGCATACAACAATGGCATCTCCGCTACGGAATGTAGAACCCATAAAAGAAGCTCCCCCGATTGGCGCGCCCGTTACATACCATGTGTCGCCCGCTGCCCCTGTTGCGGGTGCAGTAATTGCTCCGCTGCTTGCATCAAGTGCACCCTTTAGATTCAAAGGAGAACCTAAAGCGGATATCTTAGTATCCACATATCCAACATTTGCAATGATTAATGGATCAGTAAACAGAGAAGAAAAATCCTCTGCGTATTTTAATAATGAATTTATCTTTGTCATCCCCTCGTTCTCTCTTTTATTTTATTATCCTAACACTATTATTTTATATGACTGCAAAGCTGTCGGTGCAAAGTCAAAGCTTACAATGAGCTTGTTCGGAGGATTAGCCGGATCAGGATAGTTGTCCAGGAATACCTCTCTTAGTCCATCTGATATTTCCCTTGCCTGAACCAGTATGTCAGGATTATTTAAATTATGCTCGATGGCAAATACAAGCGTGCTTCCATCTCCTGAAATAGTGAAGACCAGCCTTCTTGGAACCTCACCTGACAAAAACACCTGCGATTTTGCTATTCCCATTATTTGCTTGTAATGGCCAGCTTAAAATCTTTGACCCTTACTTTTTCCATTCCGTTTGAATTGTAAATCACGGCTTCAATTTCGTCACCGCTTGAAAGACTGATTTCCGTCTCAAAAGAAACTGCTTTGAAAACATTGCTTCCCGTAGAGATGACCTTGCCGAAGCTTTCGGTGGCAGGAACACCGTTCTTAAAAATGCTTACTCTGAGTTCTCTTTCAACCTGATCCCCTTCATGACAGACAAGGGCAAGCAAGAAAGCCCTGCAAGTTTTATTTTCACCCTGATAGATTAGCTTGTTTCCAGAAAAACTAAAGCCAAAAAGCTGAATTTGAAAAGCGGGACTTCCGATGGCTATTCTTTTGTATTCTTCCCCGGCATCAGTTAAGTCTTGATTCCCCATGAAGGAAACCTGCGCGTATTTGTTTGCTGTAATGTCTACCTCGTTGTCCATGTCTTTAATAGTTAGATGCGTTTATTTGTCTGTTACCCATTCCAGTTTCTCCGTTTCTTAATTCAAGCCAGTCGCCTGTATTTCCTTTCAGAATTAGTGTACCCGATTCAAGCACGATGCTGTTGCTGTCTGCAAGAAGAGGATCGGTGCTG
>DATMOV010000291.1:0-14594 GCA_035568055.1 Cytophagaceae bacterium | reverse complement strand
AAAATACAAGCAGCCATAAAAGTGGAAGCGGTGCTGGTCAATGGTGAAGGCATCAAAGCGAGCTACCAGATCAAACCCTCCGATCTTATTACCATTTCTTTGCCGCATCCGCCACGAGAAGATGTTGTTTTGCCGGAGAATATTCCACTCAATATTATTTATGAAGACGACGATCTGCTCGTAGTAAATAAAGTAGCAGGAATGGTGGTGCATCCTGCTTATAATAACTGGTCAGGCACTTTGGTAAATGCATTAACTTATCATTTCAGCAATCTCCCTACGCATCAAAATGGAGAAGGCAGACCCGGCCTTGTACATCGTATAGACAAAGATACTTCAGGCTTGCTCGTCATTGCAAAAACAGACATCGCCATGACTCACCTGGCAAAACAATTTTTTAAACACACCATCGAGCGTACATACATCGCGGTGGTTTGGGGGGAATTGGAGAAAGAGAAAGGGACCATCAACGTAAATCTTGGAAGAAGCCTGAAGGATCGCAGGATCACCGATGCCTTTCCTGATGGCGATAACGGACGTGTTGCTATAACCCATTATCAGCTAATGAAAAACCTTCGTTACGTTTCATTGGTGCAGTGCAACCTGGAAACCGGAAGGACGCATCAGATCAGGGCTCACATGAAATATATTGGCCATCCTCTTTTTAATGATGCGACTTATGGCGGCGACAAACCTCTGAAAGGGACGGTCTTCACGAAATACAAACAGTTCGTAGACAACTGCTTTAAAATTCTGCCGAGACAGGCGCTTCATGCGAAATCATTAGGTTTCATTCATCCAACCACCAATAAATTCATGCACTTTGATTCAGATCTCCCCGATGATATGAAGCAGCTGATTGCAAAGTGGGAGAAATATGTGGAGTATGAATAGGAATTAACACATGCCAATCCTTTCCTTAGCCCACCCTTTAAAGGGTGGGCTAAGGAAAGGAAGACCCTGACAAGGTTAAACAATATTTATTTCTTCAAAGTCGCCTTTAATATAAATTCCACTCCAGTCAATGCTTTAGAAACAGGGCAACCTTTCTTGGTGTTTTCCGCTATTTCCTGAAATTTCTTGTCATCTATACCAACTACCTCAGCATCGCAAGTCACTTCGATTTTGGTAATGGTAAATCCATCGCCCACTTTATCAATATGGACCTTATCGGTCGTCTTGACGCTTTTTACTGTAAAGCCCGCACCGGAAAGACCCGCTGACAAAGCCATAGAAAAACAAGCGGCGTGTGCTGCACCCAGTAATTCTTCAGGATTGGTTCCCTTGGCATTTTCAAATCTCTGCGCGAAATTATAAGCCGCGTCTTTAAATAAGCCGCTTTCTGAGCTTACAATTCCTTTTCCTGTTTTAAGATCACCATTCCAGGTGGCATTGGCTGTACGTATTGGCATAGTTATAAATTTAGTTTGTTAATAAATAAATTATGTGAAATATATAAACTTGAAATAACGAAAATGTTTAAAAATCAATGATTCAAAAAATTTGTGCTTATTTTACGCACCCAAACAAAGGTATCCTTGTTTAGTTACTAAATAAATAAATTTTTTCATTTAATTAAAATATAAAATTATGGCACTTAGATTAGGTGATATTGCTCCTGATTTTACCGCGGAAACTTCTGACGGTACAATTAACTTCCATGAATGGATAGGCAACGGATGGGCGGTCCTGTTTTCACACCCTAAAGATTATACTCCAGTATGCACCACCGAACTGGGCATGGTAGCGAGGTATAAAAAAGACTTTGACAAAAGAAATACTAAAGTGATCGCAGTAAGTGTTGATCCGCTTTCTTCACACAAAGGCTGGATCAATGATATCAATGAAACGCAAAACTGCGAAGTGAACTTCCCATTGGTCGCGGATCCTGACAAGAAAGTGGCTAACCTGTATGATATGATCCACCCTAATGCCAACGATACCATGACTGTGCGCTCGGTATTTATCATAGGCCCGGATAAAAAGATCAAGCTGATGCTTACATACCCTGCATCTACAGGCAGAAATTTTGATGAGATCCTTCGTGTGATTGATTCATTACAGCTCACCGCCAATTACAGCGTGGCAACTCCTGCTAACTGGAAAGATGGTGATGATGTAGTGATTGGCACTTCTGTAAAAGACGAAGATATCGCGGCTAAATTCCCTAAAGGATATACACCTGTTAAACCTTATTTGAGAATGACGCCGCAGCCGAATAAATAGTTGGCAATTGACAATCGGCAAAAAACAAAATGCCATCCGGGAAGGGTGGCATTTTTTGTTATTAGAAACTGTTTCACCGTTTGTCAGAGCTTTTCTCCAACAAGGCCCAATAGGGGATAACTTTCCCTCCCATTTCTTTTCATACTTCCCCAATTGGACTATTTTTGTATTCCAACGTAACTGAATCCTCTTTATGGAAACCAAAACAATAGCAAGAGACACTCAAATTTTTGACCTGATTAAACAGGAGGCACACCGCCAGGAAAGTGGTTTAGAATTAATCGCTTCTGAAAACTTCACTTCCAAACAAGTAATGGAAGCCATGGGCAGCGTAATGACCAACAAATATGCCGAAGGACTTCCAGGCAAAAGATATTATGGCGGATGCGAGATCGTTGATCAGTCGGAGAACCTTGCCATTGACCGTCTTAAAGAATTATTCAAAGCCGAATGGACCAACGTACAGCCTCATTCAGGCGCCCAGGCAAATATGGCTGTATTCCTGGCTTGCCTTAATCCCGGTGACACCATCCTTGGCTTCGACCTTTCACATGGCGGCCACCTTTCACACGGCTCGCCTGTAAACTTTTCAGGAAAATATTTCAAGCCTACTTTTTATGGCGTTGAAAAAGAAACAGGAACTATAGACCTGGATAAAGTTGAAGCCATCGCCAAAAAAGAAAAACCAAAGCTGATCATCTGCGGTGCTTCTGCCTATTCAAGAGACTGGGATTATAAAAGATTCAGAAAAATTGCCGATGAGGTCGGAGCTTTGCTCATGGCCGATATCGCACACCCTGCCGGACTTATCGCCAAAGGATTATTAAATGACCCAATGATCCATTGCCATATTGTTACTTCCACCACACACAAAACACTGCGTGGCCCAAGAGGCGGTATCATCATGATGAAGAAAGATTTTGAAAATCCATGGGGACATAAAACTCCAAAGGGTGATATCAGAATGATGTCGAACCTGCTCGATATGGCTGTATTCCCCGGCACTCAAGGCGGACCATTGGAACATGTGATCGCCGGTAAGGCGGTAGCATTTCATGAGGCGCTTTCTGACGATTATTTGAACTATGCCATTCAGGTGCAGAAAAATGCCAAAGTAATGGCTCAGGCATTTTTGGACAAAGGGTACAATATTATTTCCGGAGGAACCGACAATCACTTAATGCTGATCGACCTGCATTCAAAAAATCTCACGGGTAAGATCGCTGAGAATACTTTGATCAAAGCTGATATCACCATCAACAAAAACATGGTGCCTTTCGATGATAAATCTCCTTTTGTTACTTCCGGTATGCGAGTGGGAACAGCAGCTATCACCACCAGGCACATGAAGGAAAATGACATGCTCAAGATCGTTGAGCTGATAGATACTTCTCTGATGAATCACGAAAATGAAAGCAAGCTGAAAGACATCAAAAAGGAAGTGAATAAATGGATGGAAAGCTTTCCTCTTTATAAATAAAATAAGACAAGTTGTCTGTCTGGCAAATGGCAGACAAACAACTTGTCTTATTTTACGTTTTACCATCAATAATATGAACAGCAAAATTATTGACACTCCTGCGTTTAAAGTCTTTGTAAAAAAAAGATGGAGAGTATCTCTGCTCTTAACTTTTATCATGCTTTTTATTTATTTCGGTTTTATCCTCACCATTGCTTTCCACAAAGACTGGCTCGCTTATAAAATAGGCAGCCATATATCCATTGGCTTACCTATTGGTGTCGGGATCATTATTTCTGCATGGCTGCTTACAGGAATATATGTTTCATGGGCGAATTCCGTGTACGATAAAAAAGTAGAAGAGCTTAAATCCATCCATTTTTCTGATGATACTTCAAATAAATGAATTCCAGACTTCCTTAGGACAGCCTGATTTAGTTTCCATCGGGCTGTTTTTTCTTTTTGTAAGCATTACCATGTACACCACATACATTGCTGCAAGAAGAACTAAAACCACTTCAGAATTTTATGCGGCAGGAAGAAGTATCAGCGGCTTTCAGAATGGACTGGCGCTGGCCGGGGATTATATGAGCGCCGCTTCCTTTTTAGGAATCGCGGGAATGGTTGCTATGAAAGGTTATGATGGATTAATATATTCCATTGGGTTTTTAGTAGGATGGCCATTGATCATGTTTCTTATCGCCGAGCCTTTAAGAAATCTGGGAAAGTATACTTTCGCTGATGTGGTGGCTTTTCGTTTAAAACAAAGGCCTATCAGGATCGCTTCATCCATAGGCTCTCTTCTTACAATCTGCTTTTATCTGATAGCCCAAATGGTTGGAGCGGGAAGTCTTGTAAAAACACTCTTCGGACTTCCATACGAGTTTGCGGTAGTGGTCGTGGGCATGGTCATGATTACTTATGTATTATTCGGAGGAATGCTGGCAACAACCTGGGTGCAAATTATCAAGGCTGTTTTATTGCTGGCAGGCGCTACAGTTCTGGTTTTTCTGACGCTCGCACAATTTCATTTTAATCCTGTTGAGCTTTTCGATCAGGCAACGACAAAATATTCTGATTCTGTTTTATCACCCGGAGGTTTTGTTTCCAATCCATGGGATGCAATTTCACTTGGTTTAGCTTTAATGCTCGGCACAGCAGGCTTGCCTCATATTCTCATGCGCTTTTATACTGTGCCGGATGCCAAGGCTGCGAGAAAATCTGTTTTTGTCGCTACAGGTTTTATAGGATATTTTTATATACTCACTTTTATTATCGGGTTTGGAGCCATGGTCATAGTGGGCCGGGACGTGATCGGAAGTTTTGATAAAGGTGGCAATATGTCTGCCTTACTTTTATCCGAAGCTCTCGGAGGAAGTATGTTTCTCGGGTTTATCGCCGCAGTGGCTTTCGCGACTATTTTAGCAGTAGTAGCCGGACTTACCTTGTCCGGGGCCTCTACGCTGTCTCACGATCTTTACCTCAATGTTTTTCGAAAAGGAGTTTCGGATGAAAAAGGAGAAGTTAAAGTGGCGAAAATTGCCACGCTGGTTTTAGGAGCAATAGCCATATTGCTTGGCTTGCTTTTTCACGGACAAAATGTTGCTTTCATGGTGGGCCTGGCTTTTGCTGTGGCTGCCAGTGCGAATTTCCCTTCCTTGCTTTTATCCATACTCTGGAAAAATTTTACTACCAGGGGAGCTACATGGAGTATTGTAACAGGTGCTTTATTATCAGTTGTTTTAATTATCCTGAGCCCTACGGTCTGGGTTGAAATTTTTAAAAACCCCACAGCAATTTTTCCGCTTAAGAATCCCGCCATTATTTCTATGAGTGCCGCATTTATAGTGGGAATAGTGATGTCATTGCTGGAAAAAGAAGATGAAGCCGCTCTAAAATTTGAGCAGGAAAAATTAAGAACATATTTAGGGGTAGGCTCTGAATAAGTAGAATATAAAAATATAAACCTAAACTAAATTTTTATTATGGATTGGTATTTAATAGCATTAAAAAAGTATGCCGAATTCAACGGACGTTCAAGACGAAGTGAGTACTGGTATTTCTTCTTATTCAATATAATTATTTCCTTCGGGCTTGGCTTTATCGGAGACATGTTAAGAATCGGAGACATTCTTAGCAACGTATATGCTTTGGCAGTATTGATTCCTTCAATTGCGGTTGGAATCAGAAGAATGCATGATGTTGATAAAAGCGGATGGTATATCCTAATCCCTATTTATAGTCTTATCCTGGCTGCGACAGAAGGAACAAAAGGTGACAATCAATATGGCCCTGATCCAAAAGAAAATTCTGATAATCAGGTAGTGTGATTCAATTACTTTAATTTACTTTAAAAGTGCCTGGAATTTTCAGGTCCTTTTTTCTCTCCCGATTACTCGTTCCCTCAAAAAAATGCTCTGCACGCAGAACATTTTTTATTCGGTTTACGTTTAAATATTCATGAAGCGCGACGAAACTGTTTGTTTCAATATCAAAACTGCCTGGCATGCTATTTCAAGAATGTATAATGAGCAGGGCCAGGAACACGAGCTCAGCGCTTCCATAGGATATGTGCTGCTGAATATTGATAATCAGCACGGAACTCCGGCAACGAAAATAGGACCCATCATTGGGATGGAGCCTAAAAGTCTTTCCAGGATGTTGAATAGCCTTGAAAAAGATAAACTGATATATAAAGAGCAGGATGAAAATGACAAAAGATTGTCTAAAATCTTTCTAACGGAAAAAGGCAAAGAGAAAAGAGAGCTGGCCAGAAAAGCCGTAAAAAAATTCAATCAGCAGATCAGAGAAGAAATCCCAGGGCAAAAACTGGAAATATTCTTTGAAGTGATGCAAAAAATAAATAATATACTCGATCAAAAGAGGAATACCGAAACTACGTTTTAGTCATGAACAGAAAAATCAAAAAAATCGCAGTGCTTGGATCTGGAGTGATGGGATCAAGAATCGCATGTCATTTTGCGAATATCGGAGCGGAAGTGCTGCTGATGGACATAGCCCCCAAGGAGCTTAATGATACCGAAAAATCAAAAAAATTGACACTTGATAATAAGTATGTCAAAAACCGCATTGTCAATGAGGCTTTACAAAGCGCGATCAAAACAAATCCTGCGCCATTGTATGATAAGTCTTTCGAAAGAAGGATCACCACAGGGAATTTTGATGATAACATGAAAGATATTGCCAGCTGCGACTGGGTTATAGAAGTGGTGGTGGAAAATCTGAATGTTAAGAAAATAGTTTTTGAGAACGTAGAGAAATACAGAACACCGGGGACTTTGATTACCTCAAATACTTCCGGTATTCCCATTCACTTAATGGCTGAAGGTAGAAGCGAAGATTTCCAGAAACATTTCTGCGGAACACACTTCTTTAATCCTCCGAGATATTTAAAGTTATTGGAAATCATTCCGACACCTAAGACAGATCCTGAAGTGGTGAAATTCCTGATGCATTATGGCGACCTTTACCTGGGTAAAACCACAGTACTTTGTAAAGACACTCCCGCATTCATCGCCAACAGAGTTGGTATTTATTCCATCATGGAAGTATTGAATGTGATGAATGAGCTGGATCTGAATATTGATGAAGTTGATAAGCTGACCGGCCCTGTCATAGGTCGCCCGAAATCAGCGACTTTCAGAACAGCGGATGTAGTTGGACTTGATACTTTGATTAAAGTAGCCAATAATCTCTATGCCGGCTTACCGGAAGATGAGGCAAGGGATGCATTCAAATTGCAGGCTTATATCACCAAGATGGATGAAAAGAAATGGTATGGTGATAAAACCGGACAAGGCTTTTACAAAAAATCAAAAGGGGTTTCAGGAAAAACTGAGATTCTTACTTTGAATCTGGAGACCATGGAATATGGCACGCAGCAGAAAGCAAAGTTCGCCACATTGGAACAAACCAAAACAATTGATAAGCTTCGCGATCGATTCAAAGTACTGCTGGCAGGGAAAGATAAAGCAGGCGACTTTTATAGAAAATCATTTGCAGGCATATTTAAATATGTGTCACACAGAATTCCAGAGATCACTGATGAGCTCTTCAAAATAGATGATGCCATGAAAGCCGGCTTCGGCTGGGAGCTTGGTCCCTTTGAAACATGGGATTCCATAGGCGCAGAAAGAGCCATCAAAATGATGGAAGAGCTTGGAAAAAAACCGGCTCAGTGGGTTTACAATATGCTTGCTTCCGGAAATAAATCTTTTTACAAAATGGAAGATGGCTCAAGAAAATTCTACGACATCCCATCCAAATCATATAAGACTATACCAGGGACAGAAGAATTCATCCTGCTCGATACATTGAGAGCCAATAAAATTATATGGGAGAATTCAGGCGTTACCTTATTTGACATTGGCGATGGAATCCTTAACCTGGAATTCCATACAAAAATGAATACGCTGGGTGGCGAAGTGATCGAAGGCATCAACAAAGCAATTTCTATTGCTGAGAAAGATTACAGAGGACTGGTAATAGGAAATGACGGAAGCAACTTCTCAGCAGGCGCTAACCTTGCCCTGGTATTTATGTATGCCGTGGAACAGGAATATGACGAGATCGATTTCATGATCCGCGCTTTCCAGAATACGATGATGAGGGTGAGATATTCTTCCATCCCTGTAATTGTCGCTCCTTTCAATATGGCTCTGGGCGGTGGCTGCGAAATCACTTTACACGCAGATAGAATTGCTGCACATGCAGAAACATATATCGGACTCGTAGAATTTGGTGTTGGATTAATTCCCGCAGGCGGAGGCACGAAAGAATTTACTTTGAGATGTTCAGATGCTTATCAGGAAGGTGATATTCAATTGAACACGCTGAGAAACTATTATATGAATATTGCCACTGCCAAAGTGGCAACCTCAGCGTATGAAGCAAAGCAAATGCATATAATCAGAGACGGCGATTTAATTGTCATGAACAGAAGCCGCCAGATCGCGGAAGCAAAAATGCTGGCTATCGAATTATCAGAAGAAGGTTATACACAACCTAAGCAAAGAAAAGATATCAAGGTGCTTGGTAAATCAGCCTTGGGTATGTTCTATGCAGGAGCAAATTCCATGTATTCAGGAAAATATATTTCGGCACACGATAAACTGATCTCTGAGAAGCTTGCTTACGTGATGTGCGGCGGAGATCTTTCAGCACCAACACTGGTGTCAGAACAATACCTGCTAGACCTTGAAAGAGAAGCCTTCCTTTCACTCACAGGAGAAAAGAAAACCATGGAAAGAATACAAAGCATATTGACGACAGGGAAACCACTTAGAAACTAGTTATAAGTTGTAGGTTTTAAGTTATAAGTAAATAACTCTAACCTCAGCTTTAACTTAAAATTTAGAACTTAAAACTTAAAACTATGAACGTATATATTGTTGCAGGCTACAGATCGGCAGTGGGAAAAGCACCAAGAGGATCATTTCGCTTCTTTAGGCCGGATGACCTGGCTGCAGAAGTTATCAAACATCTTGTTTCAACTTTACCGGGATTGGATAAAGACAGAATTGATGATGTGATCGCAGGAAATGCAACTCCCGAAGCTGAACAAGGATTAAACATCGGAAGAATGATCTCTCTGATGGGATTAAATACAGTGAAGGTTCCCGGCATGACAGTCAACAGATATTGCTCATCAGGACTGGAATCCATCGCCATCGCAGATGCTAAAATCAAAGCGGGATATGGAGAATGTATCATCGCAGGTGGCGTTGAATGTATGAGCCCGATTCCATTCGGTGGTTGGAAAGTAGTACCAAATCTGGACATCGCGAAAAGTCATGCCGATTACTATTGGGGAATGGGATTAACAGCAGAAGCAGTTGCTGAGCAATACAAAGTTTCCCGTGAAGATCAGGACAAGTTTGCTTACAACTCACATTTAAAAGCGATCAACGCGATAAAAACTGGCTTGTTCAAAGATGGTATCGTTCCGGTAAAAATTAAAGAAACCTACCTGGACGAAAATGAAAAGAAAAAAACTAAAGAATATGTGGTGGAGAATGATGAAGGGCCACGTGCAGATACATCCATCGAAACATTGGCCAAATTAAAACCTGTATTTGCGGCGAATGGATCTGTGACCGCCGGTAATTCTTCCCAGACTTCAGATGGTGCAGCTTTTGTAATGCTAATGTCGGAGAAAATGGTGAAGGAATTAAATCTAAAACCAATCGCTCGTTTAGTAAGCTATGCCGTGGCAGGAGTAGAGCCAAGAATTATGGGCATTGGTCCGATCGAAGCAATTCCTAAAGCAGTGAAGCTGGCAGGTATGAAATTAAGTGATATCGACTTGGTGGAATTAAATGAAGCATTTGCTTCGCAGTCACTCGCTGTTATCCGTGAGACAGGTTTAGATCCTGAAAAAGTAAATGTGAACGGCGGAGCAATTGCTTTAGGCCACCCGCTGGGATGCACAGGAGCAAAACTTTCTGTACAAATATTTAACGAGCTTAGAAGAAGAAAGAAAAAATATGGCATGGTAACCATGTGTGTGGGATCAGGACAAGGTGCCGCCGGTATATTCGAGCTTCTTAACTAAATGTAGAATGGAAAAAGTAATAAAAATTGTTTCCATAAATGATGAGGAAGACAATTACTGGCTTTCGAAAACCGAGGCAGAGCGGGTGCAGCAGTGATGGTCTTACGTGAAAGAGCATATTCATTGAACAAAGACCTTTTAAAACACGGAAGAAGACTTGTGAAAGTTTATAAAATTACAAAGTTAAAATAACGAACTCATTACTCAAGACACACTACACACTACACACTACTAAATATATGACTACCAAAATCAAAGGCGGAGAATTTCTAATCAAGGAAACAAACGCAGCCGACATTTTTATTCCTGAAGAAAAGAATGAAGAGCAAAACATGATGGCCGATATGACCAGGGATTTTTTAAATCATGATGTGATTCCAATCCTTGACAGAATTGACCAGCAGGAAGAAGGCCTTATGCAGAAGCTTCTGGATAAAGCTGGCGAGCTCGGACTATTGGCCACTTCCATCCCTGAAAAATACCAGGGCTTTGGAAAAGATTTTAATACCTCTCTGCTTATTACAGAAATAGTGGGTGCCGGACATTCATTTGCTGTAGCGCTTGCCGCACATACAGGAATCGGAACTTTGCCGATCCTGTATTTTGGAACAGAAGCTCAGAAACAAAAATACCTGCCCGATCTTGGAAGCGGTAAACGCAAAGCCAGCTATTGCCTCACCGAACCAGGTTCCGGATCTGACGCACTTGCTGCTAAAACTAAGGCGGTGCTTACACCCGATGGCAAACATTATATATTGAACGGACAAAAAATGTGGATCACCAACGCTGGATTCGCAGAAGTATTCATCGTATTCGCCCAGGTAGATGGAGATAAATTCACTGGATTTATTGTAGAAAAAGGCCCGGGACTTACACTTGGAAACGAAGAGCACAAAATGGGTATAAAAGGATCTTCTACCAGACAGGTATTTTTCAACGACTGCAAAGTACCGTCTGAAAATGTACTCGGACAAATTGGAAAAGGACACCTGATCGCATTCAATATTTTAAATATCGGCAGAATTAAGCTTTGTGCTGCCGCTTTGGGAGCATCAAAGAAAACCAGCACCCTGGCAATAAAATACGCCAAAGAGAGAATTCAGTTTAAGCAACCCATCGCCAACTTCGGAGCGATCCAGCATAAGCTTGCTGAGCAGGCGATCCAGATCTATGCATGCGAATCAGCGATGTACAGAGCAGGCAATGATATCCAGCATGGCGAAGAAAAATTAGCCGCTGAAGGAAAATCTTATGAAGAAGCATTGATGGGTGCCGCACAGGACTTTGCGATAGAATGCGCGATCCTGAAAGTGGCCGGTTCAGAAGTGTTGGATTATGTGGTGGATGAAGGTGTGCAGATTTTGGGAGGATATGGCTTCTCCGCGGATTATCCTATGGACAGGGCATACCGTGACTCACGTATCAACAGAATATTTGAAGGAACGAACGAGATCAATAGGATGCTTACAATGGACATGCTGCTGAAAAGAGCGATGAAAGGTGAACTTGATGTAATGGGAGCAGTGATGGGGATCCAGAAAGAGCTTACCGGTATCCCTGAATTCGGGGAAGAAGATACAGCCTTATTCGCGGCCGAAAAGAAAGCCCTAAAAAATATGAAGAAATCTATGCTAATGATTGCAGGATCAGCAGCGCAGAAATTTGTAGAGAAACTGGCTACTGAACAAGAGATCTTAATGAACCTGGCAGATATCTGCATCCTCAGCTATGTTGCGGAATCCGCATTGCTCAGAACAGAAAAGCTGATCAGCCTGAGAGGCGAAGATGCCTGCAAAGTGAACATAGACATGGTAAAAGTTTATGTCTCTGATGCATTGGATAAAGTAAGCATTGCAGGTAAGAATGCCATCAATGCTTTTACTTCAGGTGATGAGCAAAGAATGTTGCTGATGGGACTGAAAAGATATACCAAGATCGCCCCATGCAATACCAAGGATGCGCGCAGAAGAATCGCAGCTAAGCTAATTGACGCAGGTCAGTATTGTTTTTAGGTAATAAAACCGGGAATAATATCTTCTACTCACATTTAAATGCCAGTAAGAAGCAATTTAACAGTGACAGGGAATAATATGTAAACATTTGTTTTACTTCTTCTCAATTTACTTTTCCCCCGGATCAGCCTTGAAATCGGCTAGGAATTGAGTCGATTGTTTTCTAAATACTATATAAAGCTTATCTCGAATATTGGATATTATTAATAATTTTTTTGGATTTATTTATGCTTCAAAATAGTAACGAATAAAAGAAAAGAGACCTTTTACTGAATGGGGATTTTTATTGCTATTTTGAATAAAAGTAAGCTATAATTACTTTCCTTGGCCTATTATTATACTTATTTGATATTAGAAAAATGAATGCCAGGCGAGTGCTTATGATCCATATAATCTAAGAATTGAACTGCTCCTAAGCATAATAGGCAACCTTCTAATTTCTTTCCCCGTATATACTTCTGCTACACATTAATTGCTCATAAAAGCCTTAAATAAACCTTTTATTAGTCATATTATTTCTTCGGAAAAGAATATTTATCAAAGCTCCGACACATTCACGTAAAAAAAGCCTTAACTTTTTATTGTGAAAATATTCTAATCGTATGAAAAGCACAAAAAAATATTCCCTGTTACGCATGAAAAAGCTTTTGATTATTTCTTTTGCTTTAGTCCTGATATCCCCGGGGTTTGCACAAAACACCTATAACAATTGGGTTTTTGGAACCTATGGAGGATTAAACTTCCCCGGACCTATTCCTACCGCTGGACCACCTATAAAACTTAAATCCCAGGAAGCTTGCGGTATAATTAGTGGCCCTACAGGCTTAATTATGTATTCGGATGGACTTAACCTTTGGGATGGGACTAATACTTCCAGGTCTACTACGTTACTGGGAGCTGAATCAGGAGCTCAGGCAGCTCTGATCATTCCATTTCCAGGCTCAGCCACTAAATATTTTATTTTTACCGGAAGTGTTGACCCCTTCTCAGGAGGTATTGGAACCAAAAATGGAATAAATTATTTAACAGTCGATGTTTCCACCTGGACTTTTACAGCACCTGTTAACCTTGTATCCGCTACAACTGCATCAGAGCATTTGTGCGCTGTTTCTGATGGCGGCACTGGATTCTGGATTGTTGGACATTTAAATACAGATGGAGTTGGAGGAGGCAATAACAATATTGTTTCTTTCCACTTTAATGGAACAGGCGCCATGGATGCCGGTCCAGTTACCAGCAATGCTGGTGGGATAAGCATAGTTAAATGGATAGGAACGGTGAAAACTAATAATTGCGGAAATAAATTGGCATTTACATATTATGAGGGAGGAGTTGAGCTGTATGCATTTGATAATTCTACAGGGGGGGGAACTTCTGGAAAGGTAACAAGCCTTCTCAAAAGTTTTGTTGTTCCGACTGCTTATGGAGTAGAGTTCTCCCCAAATGATCAATTCTTATATTGGACAAATCTAAGTGGAAATGCCCTTTATCAGTTTGATATTGTAAATAATGGAAACCCAGCCGGCTCAGGAACACCTTATACGAATGCTGCCTGGAAAAGCTCTAATGAATTAAGCGAGATGGGGCAACTCCAATTAGGCCCGGATGGTAAAATTTATGTGTCTGAATCCTCCAACGGTGGCCAAGCTACTATTTATCTCGGATCTATCGATTCTCCCAATAGTGCACTTGCCGCTGCGACTTACAATGGCTCAAAATTAATTATGAGTACAACTTTCGGACATGATGGTATGCCTTTCAGAGGCTTGCCTAATATTTACAGAACACTTTTAATCAGCGGCAGTCTTGCAGCTTTACCTGGAACAAGCACTTATTGTACAGGAGTAGATATTCCATTAAGCTATACTTTTGCCGGCAGTGCTGCATCTCAAACCTGGAGTGTTACCCCTGGAACAGCCGGAGTGGATTATACTTATACGTCAGGTTCGAGCACTACCCCCAATCCAACTATCAATTTTATAACCAATAACACCTTTACAGTGCAGGTGCAAATAACTGATAATTGCGCAAAAGTTTATAATAAATCAATGACCATCACGACACAAGCAGCTAAAGTCCCGGCAGGAACAATCAGTTGCGGTACTGGCACCCTTACCTTAACCGCCACAGGAACAATTCCTGCGGATTACCCGAACTATACGTGGTATGATGCCGCAGCCGGTGGCAATGTATTAGGAGTTGGAAGCCCAGTGACACTTAATGATGGAGACTTTGCTCATGCTCCCACTTCTGTTTGGGTAGAAGTATCTGCAAGCACATCGATTACTACATCAGGAACTAACCAAACAATAGGACCTGCCAG
>DATMOV010000290.1:0-9246 GCA_035568055.1 Cytophagaceae bacterium | reverse complement strand
CCCATCTGATCTTTTTGGATATCAATATGCCAGTAATGAATGGATTCGAATTTATTGAAAATCTCCACAAAATGAATATTGATAATGATAAGATAAAAATTATTACAATCTCAAATCATATGAACGAATCATCGAAAGCACAGCTTCGGGCACTTAATTTCAAACATTCCCTGATAAAGCCTTTGAAAGCTGCAGAAATCACTGATATCCTCATTTAATTCAGTTTTATTACCATAGTAAGCTGCAGTTCTGCGAGAGCTTTTTAAGTCTTTTATTGAAATCTACCTGATAAGGAATTATGAGCTATCTCTGTTATAAACTTTAGAATTTATCTCAATTTGCAATAAAGTCTAACAAAAAGAGCCACCTTATTGGCAGCTCTCTGTTCAAGTATTAAGACTGATTAACTACCAGTCGTCACCGGTACTTTTAACTTTACTCTCCGGAGCGCTCATAACAGTCTTCAGATCTTTTACAATTGCCTCCAGTTTTACTTTGGAGTCTCTTTTAATGGTTGCCCATCCCGGAGCGGTTAAAGTAAATTTGCCGCATTCAGGATCTTTGCTTTCCAGCTTACCACCATTACCCTTTGGAGAAGAGTGAACAAAGTTGGTAAGCACATATTTATATTTACCTTCTTTAGCAAATACGCTCATCATCCAGCTTACGGAGCCATCATGATACATGCCTGGCATCGGGCTGATATATTTTACCGGGAATGAACCCTGCGCTATATATTCCCCTTTTTCTTTATCCTCTTTGACGATTGTGAATTTATGCAAGCTTCCCCAGGTTTTAGCTTTATTGAAAAGCTGGTCTTTGGTGCTGCCTTCGGTAACAACAATTTCCATATAGGTATATTTTTGCGTTTCAGCATCCAGGGGGAAATCCTGTGCCATTAAATTCATGCTCATAAGAGCAGTCAGAATTATCAGGAGTGAGTGTTTCATAGTGGTTTTGTTTAATTCTTCTTTGTTTAAGTAAAGTTAATAATAAAATATTTATATAGATAGCAAAAACATCGCCAGAGGCTATTTTACTTTGTATTTGTCGAGCAACTCCTTTTTACGCTCCCATGGGGTCTTTGTCCGCTTGCCCATATCCCAGGCCAGTATTGCGATTAACAGAGTGAAAATTACTCCGATAATTATAAAAAGTTTCTTTTTGCTGTCCATCGCCAAAATTTAAAAGTCAAAAATCAAATATCAAAAATCAAATGACAAAAATCAAATGGTACATCAAGAGGAAGCGATCGGATACGCAGGATATTTGGATTTTGAAATTTATAATTTGTAATTTGATTTATGGATTGGGAAGAATATTGTATCAGCAAGAAAATCGACAGTGAAGCATTCCGGCAAAAGGAAGCTGAACAATGGACAGAGCTAAAAACTATATTTGAGCAGGTGCATCCCAACAGCTTCACCGAGCAAAAGAAATTCCTCATTAACGATATCCGCAGAAAATACAGATTGAAGGAAGAGGTTAAGAAGAAGATTACTGATTAATTTGATTAGGGATTGTGCTGATTCTTTTCCAGTGAAAAGCAGAAACTTAATAAACACATGATAATATTCAAACAGCTAATGCTGCTGATCGGATTATTCTGTCAACCAACCGCTCCCTCATTCTCCTCTTCCATCCTGATCTTTTCTTCCGTTTCATACAGATAAAAATTCAGTTTGCTTTTGAGTTCGCTTTTGGAAAGATTGGTATCCATTTTTCCATTGACGGAAAGAGAAATTTGTCCGGTTTCTTCTGATACCACCAGCACAATGCTATCTGTCACTTCGGTCATGCCTATAGCGGCTCTGTGGCGCAGGCCAAAGCTTGCGGGAAGATCATTGCTTTCGGATACAGGAAGAATACATCTGGCAGCTTTGATCCGGCCATTGCTGATGATCATAGCGCCGTCATGCAGCGGACTGGTTTTCTGAAATATGGAGATAATAAGTCTTTTGGAAATCTGGGCATCGAGTATATCCCCTGACTCAGCATAGAATTTCAGTTCGGAGCTTTTCGCAAAAACGATGAGAGCTCCGGTATTAGTGCCTCCAAGGGTTTTAGCGCTTTCAATGATAGGATTCAGGTTAATCGTTTCTTTGGTTTTAAAAGTTTTCTTCCAGGGCCAGCTCTTAAAAAACTTTTCATTATTGAAGGCAGTAGTCTTACCCACCAGCAACAAAAATTTTCTGATCTCCTGCTGAAAAAGTATTAAGCCGGCTATCACACCGACTCCTATAAACTGTCCCAGTATAGCGGTAAGCAGTTCCATCCTCAGCGCTTTCACGATAAGGTATATGAGATAAATAGAAAGTAGCCCAAGGAAAATCTTAATGGCTATACTACCTCTGAGAATTTTATATAACTGATATAATAAAAAGCTGACAAGCACAATGTCTATGACATCGATCCAGCTCACTTCAATAAAACCTATTTTAAATAATAATATCAATGGTAAGTAGCTTTATATAGTTTAGTAGCCTCAACAGCAGCCTTTACATCATGAACCCTAAGAATATCCGCTGTCTTGGTCAATGCAATAGTATTTAATACTGTGGTGCCGTTCAAAGCTTCTCCGGCTTCGACTCCGAGTTTTTTCCATATCATGGATTTCCTTGAAAGTCCGGCAAGCAAAGGTAAATTAAGGCTTTTAAAATAGTTTAAATTTTTCAATACTTCATAATTCTGATCCACTGTTTTAGCAAAACCAAATCCTGGGTCAATGATGATATCTTTTACTCCGAGCTGCTTAAGAGCGAATATTTTTTTCTGAAAATATTCTATGATCTCAAATGTAACATTTTGATAATCAGTCAGCCTTTTCATGGTCAGAGGCGTTCCCCGCATGTGCATGATCACGTAAGGAATCTTGAGTTCAGCAATGAACGCAAACATCTTATCATCAAGCTCTCCCGCGCTGATATCGTTGACCATGCATGCACCCTCTTCCACCGCCACCTTTGCCACTTCTGATCTAAAAGTATCAATTGAAATACAGGACTCAGGAAAATTCTTCTTCACCGACCGTATTGCAGGAATTACTCTTCTTAACTCTTCATCAACTGAAATGTTCTCAGCGCCCGGACGGGAAGAATATCCACCAATATCAATGATCTTAGCTCCTTCAGACAAGATCTGCCCTGCTCTTTCAATAATTTTTATTTCATCCAGCCAATCGCCTCCATCGTAAAAAGAATCAGGAGTTACATTTAAAATTCCCATGACCGCCGGTTCCGAAAGATCGAGTAGGTTTCCTTTCAAATTCAATGTTTTTTTTGAATAAAAAACTGTATCTTTCGAATGCAAGATTTATGAAATTTTAGTCTGGTTTTATAATTATAATACAATAAATTGATAAATCAAACAGCCATAGAATACAATCAGGTTATCGGGGAATGCAAGGCAATCTTTATCAATAAGACCCTTGATTATGGCACTGCCTGGAGAATTCTCAGATTGCCTTCTATCACCGATCAGATCTTTATCAAGGCCCAGAGGATCCGTTCCATACAGGACAAAGGCACTCAGCAGGTGGATGAAAGTATCAGCTCGGAATTTGTAGGGATCATCAACTATTGTGTTATAGCTTTGATGCAGATGGAGTTAAAAGACAGCGAGGAACTGGAAATACCAGCAGAAAAAGTAAGTGTGCTTTACGAAAAACATATTTCCGAAACGCTGGCCTTGCTTATGAAAAAAAATCATGACTATGGAGAAGCCTGGAGAGAAATGAGGGTAAGCTCTATCACAGATATTATCCTGATGAAATTACTGAGGGTGAAACAGATTGAGGATAATCTTGGTAAAACAAGGATCTCAGAAGGTGTTGACGCTAATTATCAGGACATGATCAATTATGCTGTATTTGCGTTAATAAAATTAAATTACGCTAAAAATGAAGTTAATTAATCTCATATTCAGGATACTTGTAGGCGGCCTGTTTATTTTTTCAGGGTTAATTAAGCTGAACGATCCTTATGGCACGGCATACAAGCTCGAAGAATATTTCGAAGTCTTCGCCTCAGACTTTTCTGTTTTGTCTGGTTTGTTTACCTTCTTTGCTCACTATTCGCTATTCTTCTCAATTGTTATTTGTGCTATCGAAGTGATCCTTGGAGTTGCGATGCTTTTAAATTATCGTATGCGGATCACGATGTGGGTCACGCTGCTAATGATCGTATTTTTCACCTTCCTGACTTTTTACTCTTATGCATTTGACAAGGTTAAGGAGTGCGGCTGCTTCGGCACTTTCATTATAACAACACCAAAACAGTCGTTCTATAAAGACCTTGTTTTGCTGGCAATGATTCTTGTATTATTTTATCAAAGGAATAAATTTTCTTCAGCTTTCAATTCCCTGCGAGGCGATATACTCATGAGCATTGTGTCGTTAATTTCCTTTGGAGTCGGCATCTTCAGCGAAAGGCATTTGCCATTTATGGATACCCTGAATTATAAAGTTGGCAACAACATAGACTCGCTTAAAACCGTTCCCAAAGCAGAGTATATATGGATCATGGAGAAAGATGGAAAGGAATTCAGATTCGCGAATGATAAATATCCAACTGATACCACCTATCATTTTAAAAAATACGAAGCTGTAGGAGATACTTCTCAGCGTGCCCCAAAGATCACCAATTTTATTATCCAGGGAGAAGAAGGTGACGCGACCAAAGAAATGCTGACGGGTAAAAAATTATTTATCCTGATCCCTTTCCTTGACCAGGCACAAAAAAATTGCGATGCCAATTGCTTCAAAGACATCAAGGAATTAATCGGTACGCTTGATAAAACTGATATAAAACCGGTGATCCTTACTATCCACGCAAATACTGAAACATTTGAAGAATTTCGTCATGAGAAAGGATTAGCAGCACCATATTATTATATGGAAGATGTGATTCTTAAAACCATGGTACGCTCCAACCCCGGTTTTATGATTTTGAAAGATGGAGTAGTAAAAGGCAAATGGGCATATCATGATATGCCAGATATACAAAAAATACAATCATTGCTAAAATGATATGATTAAATACGTTGCAGGCAGATTAGCTTATGGTTTTTTAGTTCTTCTCGGAGCTACCATCATTGTATTTTTTATTTTCAACATCCTGCCAGGCGATCCCGTAGCGCTTATGGCAGGGCAACGCACTGATGTATCCACGCGGGAAGCTATCAGGTCTGAGCTTGGCCTGAACGACCCCTGGTATATACAACTCGAAACCTATCTGAATGATCTTTCTCCTGTTTCCTTCCACAAAAATACAATGGAGAATAAGAGGAAATATGAGTACAAAGAGCTTATACATTTCAAAGATGATGTACTGGTGGTTAAATACCCGTATCTGCGCAGATCCTTCCAGAACAATAAAAAGGTAAGTGAGATTATCGTTGAAAATATGGAAGGAACATTCTGGCTGGCGTTTGCCGCCATGCTATTTGCTACTATTTTCGGGATCATATTCGGCGTGCTGGCATCCCTGAAACAAAATAGCCTCCTTGACCACTCCATGGTTTCTCTTTCTGTGATTGGCATATCGGCTCCCCCATTCGTGATGGGCGCTTTAATTTCTCTGGTCTTTGGTTTTTTACTGGCTGACTATACCGGACTGAATACTTCAGGCCAACTATGGGAAGATAACCTGGAAGGCCGCAGGCTCATGATCAAAAATATTATTCTTCCGGCTTTTACATTGGGTCTGAGGCCACTGGCAATTATCGTACAGCTTACCCGCAGCTCAATGCTTGAAGTCATGTCGCAGGATTATATCCGTACTGCCAGGGCTAAGGGTGTGAGATATTTTATGATCATTATGAAGCATGCTTTAAAAAATGCACTAAACCCTGTTATCACCGCGGTTTCTGGCTGGCTGGCTTCACTGATGGCTGGCGCCTTTTTTATTGAAATTATCTTTGCCTGGAAAGGCCTTGGCTCTGCTACCATCAAAGCGGTGTATGACAAAGATTTCCCTGTTGTTATGGGCGCGACACTTTTTGTGGCCCTGGTCTTCATCATCATCAATATTTTTGTGGATGTCTTGTACGCAGCAATAGATCCGAGGGTGAGATTGAAATAATATGAAGCTGTTTCTTATTGGCCTTCCGGGCTCCGGCAAATCAACACTCGGCAAAGATCTTTCTGAAAAACTGAACTATCCGCTCATAGACACGGATGATGTGATCTGCAAAAAAGAAGGGTGCAGCATAGAAGAAATATTCGCGAATAAAGGTGAGGATTACTTTCGCAAAATTGAAAGTAATATTCTGAAAGAAGTTATTCAAACCAACAATGCTATTATTTCTACTGGTGGAGGAACCCCTTGCTTCTTTGACAATATGGAAGTGATTAATCAAAATGGACTAAGTGTTTTTCTTAATATCCCATTAAAGGACATTACAAAGCGGCTGCTTGAAAGCGTTGAGAAGAACAGGCCTCTGATTCAGGGGAAAAATCCGGAACAGGTTCAAAAATTTCTGATGGAGAAATTAAAGGAAAGAATATCCTTTTACAACCAGGCTAACATTGAATTCACGGACTCTTTAGTTACCGCCGACATGATCATTGAGGAAATTTTAAGGAGGGGGTTGCTTTAATTACTTCTTGTAAATTTTATGAATTGTTCCTTCTATACTAAGGAAGTAAACTCCTGTCGGAAGTTCTGATACATTTATTTCTATTTCTTTTCCCTTCTTAACTATTTTACCACGCTGACTGTAAATCTCATATTCCGCTTCGCGTGATATATGAACTTTATCATCAACTCTCTCAGGATAAAATGTGGCAAGGGACTGAGAAGTTTTTATCTTTTTAAAATGTTCTTTTTTTTTGTCGAAGTCAATGGCATAGTCGCCTGGCGGCAAGCCCGTAATATCAACCTCTATTCCTTTTCCTTTTAAAACGGGAACGCCACCGGCATCAAGAATACTAAATTTTATTTCGCTGGTAAAATATATCTTGGAGGCCGCTGCGTGAGGGTAATAATTGACCTGCTCAAAAAATAGCCAGTTTAATTTTTTCTCCAAGTCGTATTCATCAATATCCTTGCCTATAATAGTACCCTTTTCATCAACCAGGAAAGTAGAGGGAATAGCGTCTACCCCATATAAATGGGCTATTTTGTTTTCCCAGCCTTTAAGGTCAGACCCATGATTGGGCCAATGAAGGTCATCATTCTTAATAGCATTCACCCAGGGTTCTTTTTTTGAATCCAATGAAATGCTGAATATCTCAAATCCCTGTGGTTGAAATTTTTTGTAAACTTCCACCAGTTCAGGATTTGCCATTCTGCATGGCATACACCATGAAGCCCAGAAGTCAATTAATACTACTTTCCCTTTTAATGAGCTAAGACTTATAGATTTTCCTGACGGATCTGTGACGGTGAATTCAGGCGCAATATCCCCTACTTGTAGTGTTATCGAACCAAAGCAAAAGTTTGCTGTCATCAGCAGGATAATAACAACGTTGATTTTCAAAACTCTATTCACAATACTTTAATTGCTGTACTTTAAATTAATTAACGTTAACCCAGATGGCAAATTTGCATCTTAATTAAATGGAGAATCTTAATTTATATAAAATTAAGAATATAATTTAGAAAAAAAATTAAAATAGTATTCCGAATGTGGCTAAAACCCTGCCACTATTATTTTTAATTACCACAGTTGGTGCAGAACCATCTTTCAACACATAAGGCTGATAAGTACTTTTAGAGCTGCTATGGACATATGCGATATCAAAATAATGGCTCTCAAAACGGAATCCTATCCCAAGTGTAAAGTTCTTAACGGATTGATTTACGTCAGAATTTCTATATGGATTTCCATACCAGGCCAGACCAGCTCTAAGCCTTAATATTTCTTTTCTGTATTCCGCACCGGTATTAATATTAAATACAGAGTGATATAAATTTTTAATTGACTGATTGTCTGCCGTAAAAGTAGAATTATCTTTGGTGGCGTAGACTGAATTTTCTTTAAATTTTGAAGCCCCATAATTCAGATAGCTGATATCTGCTGACACAAAACCTTTTTTACGCGCAAAAAGAGCTATCCCACCGCTTATCCGCATAGGGCTTGTTAAATTATATTTTGTTATCAAGGGAATCGTTTGTCCTGTTTCATGTGGATCAGGGCTCCCATTGGGAGAGGGCTGGAGTATTGTCTGAAAATTGGCATCTACAGAATATGACGTTGTTTGTCTTATGGAGTAATAAGTGGGAGTCTGTATTGTTCCACCCAGCCTTATCCAGTCGGTAACTTTATAGATCACTCCCAGGCGCAGATTATAACCAGTTCCTTTCAATGTTCTGTTAGTAACAAAGGTATAACTATTGAGGGTGTCTCCAGGGTGAATAGTCTCGGTAAACCTTTTATTAGCGGAATATTTAAGGCTGACAATCCCGACCGAAAATCCTAAATACAGTTTGTCATTAAAATTGCCCCCATAAGCTATGTCCCATTGCATTTGCTTTCCTTTGGTGAGTATTGTTTCCTGTTGGTGAACAGTATCGCCATGTATATAACTTTGATACTGCCTTTCATTCGAATTTGAACTTACAGGATTTACTAAATAAGTGTAATAAGCAAGGCTTGGAATATCCTGTAGGGCCTTCTTAGAGATATTATAGAAAGAATCCTGCCTGATACCATTCGTTTTTTCTACAAAATAATCTGTTAAGTTATTCTTTGCATTATCGCCATTATAACTAAGCTGATTCTGAAAATTGTTGATGTTTGTAAGTCCGATTCCAAAAGTCCCGCCTTTCCATGCATGAACAGAGTCGTCCTTCGGCCCTCCGAAAATCATTCCTGTACTTGGAATATTAAAAAAGCTTCTATGATCTTTTTGGTTATTTCCAAGATAGCCTGAATTGGTATTTACAGTACCGATACCGGCAGTGACACCCATATCCGAGCGGTTATACATTCCAAGCCCGGCTGGATTTGAACTTAGGGTTCCGATATCCGCCCCTAAAGCAGTTGTGGCACCACCTACTGATTGAAATCTTGCCGAACCGCCAAAAGTAAGCCTGGAGAATCTTAAAGCATCATCATAATATCCATGTCCGCTCTGAGCAAAAGATTCGAAGCTCAATATGATCACAAAAAATATTAGAAAAAAGGTATATGGCTTTTGCATTCGTTCTACAAAATTCTGTCGCAAATTTTCAATGAATATGCACTGCGACTATTTATTTTTATTTAGGTTTATCAACTATTCTTTATCCGTTAAGGCCTTGA
>DATMOV010000289.1:0-5377 GCA_035568055.1 Cytophagaceae bacterium | reverse complement strand
TGGCTTTTCCCAGATATCGCAAAATCCGCAGGAAGCATTACAACGATAAGTGACGTAGTAATTGCAAAGGACAGGATGTGAGAAGAGACGCAAGGGAGTTGTAGGTTGTACGTTTTAAGTTATACGTAATAAGTTATAGGTTTTTGACTGGAATAGCAAGCAATGCCTTAATTCATCAGGGTTTTTAACTTAAAACTTAAAACTTAGCCCTTAAAACTTTTAATTAAAACTTAAAACTTATTATATTTAAGAACAATAATAACTTTTAAACATTATGCTCGAAAAAATCCAAAGCCTGAAAGGTGTTGTCACCGGAGATAAAGTTCAGGAAATATTTGAAGCCGCGAAAAAAAATAAGTTCGCTCTTCCTGCAGTGAACGTAATAAGCACCAACTCTGTGAATGGAGTGATGGAAGCTGCCAAAGAAGTGAACGCACCTGTCATCATTCAGTTATCTAATGGTGGCGCGCAGTTTTATGCAGGCAAGTCATTGCCAAATGATAAGCAGCAGGCTTCTATAGCAGGGGCTGTTTCAGCGGCACACCATGTTCATCAGCTTTCAGAAATTTATGGCGTAGCTGTAATTCTTCACACTGACCATGCAGCAAAAAAATTGCTGCCATGGATCGATGGCATGCTTACCGCCGGAGAAGAGTTTTACAAAGTTCATAAGAAACCATTATTCTCATCACACATGCTCGATCTTTCTGAAGAGCCTCTGGAAGAGAACATAGAAATATGCAAAGAGTATTTTAAGAGAATGACCAAAATGGGTATGACCCTGGAAATTGAGCTTGGAGTTACAGGTGGTGAAGAAGATGGCGTAGATAATTCAGGAGTCGATAGTTCAAAATTATACACTCAGCCATCAGAAGTGGCTTACGCTTATGAAGAGTTATCATCTGTAAGTCCTCGCTTCACGATTGCCGCTGCTTTTGGCAACGTGCATGGTGTTTACAAACCAGGCAACGTAAAATTACAACCGGTAATTCTGAAAAATTCACAGGATTATATTCAGAAGAAATTTAAGACCAAAGAAAATCCGGTCAACTTCGTATTTCATGGCGGCTCAGGTTCTTCAAGAGAAGAGATCAGGGAAGCGATCAGTTATGGCGCGATCAAGATGAATATTGATACCGATATACAGTGGGCATACTGGGAAGGAATTCTTAACTTTTACAAAAAGAACGAAGCATATCTTCAGGGCCAGATTGGAAATCCAAAAGGCGAGGATCAGCCGAACAAGAAATACTATGACCCAAGAGCATGGCTGAGAGAAGGTGAGTTGACCTTGGTGAAAAGACTGAAGCTGGCGTTCGAAGATTTAAATTCGGTGAATGCGAATGATAAATTATAGATTCCATAAATCAATATAAACGAAAAAAGTCCGCCAAGGCGGACTTTTTTCGTTTATCAGAAAAATTATTAAAAAAAAGCTGAACACTCTATTTCTTGTTCTCCGCTCTATAATAATGATTAGTCCATTCCAGGAAATCTGAATATAATGCCTTTGTTCACGTTCCATTTCAAATAAGCATCATAGTACTTTCCTTTTTTCTTGCTTTCAATGCCAACGATAAGCTTGGTTTCCCTTCCAGCTTCCAGGTCTTCGATATCTTCATCGTCAAGCTTTACACCTCCGACAGTAGTTGGAACAGTGGTGCTTCTTTCCATTTTCTTCTTATTTTCCCGCGGTGGAAAACGAAACCGCAAAGTATTATTGCTGGTAAATGTAAGGTAAGCATCAAATACCTTACCTGATTTTGCGCTGGTCAGCCCCTTTATCAGACCTGTTTCCTTCCCTTCTTTCAATGCCTTGATGGCTTCCTCGTCCAGTTTAACTCCCAGAACAGTTTCCGGAACTTCTTTTTTGTTTTCTTTTTCCAAGGGTACGTAATTTTAACGATTCGAAAAGTAGTTAAAAATTTACTCTGATTCAAGGAGATATTAAATCCTTGAATCATGTTGAGATTATATTCAGTGCCGTCTTATATAAAGATTCCCTGCCTTTTGATACTCCTTGCCCAGGATTGGGATGCGATAAAAAAGATAATCGCCGACACCATGTTCATCAATAATCACATCAGGCATGTCTTTGAGAAAGTTGCTATAGATATTTGAAAGGGTTTTGTAATTATCAAGATCAGAAAAATGACGGCGGGAGAGCGTCCAGTTGTAATAAGGTGTAGCTATTTTATTATTCCTATACAGACTGGGGTTGTCTCCCAGGACTAGTATTTTTGAATCATTTATTTGTTCGGCAGGAGCTACTGAAGCAGCTTCCTTTACCTTCATACTTTCAAAAGCTATAGGGCTTTTCTTAAATCCTATTCCATACAATACCCCGTAAGATACCAGCAGCATAAGCAGTGTTGTAGCCCAGAATACTGATTCTTCTATGATAGAATGTTTTGCCAGTAAAAAGAAATTAGTGCAGAAATATGCCAGGCCAGGTACCAGCATCATGAGAAGATAAGGGCTGATGGTAATAGAAAGCAAAACGCTTATGATTCCGAAGCCCAACCACAGTCCCATAATCCGGAAGCAGTTGAATTGGTAATTAGTATATTTCGCCCGTGCGGAAACATAAAATACGGCAACTGCAAAGAGCAATCCCGGAATCATCAGCAGTACCAGCATGGCTGAATTGCTGATAAGTTTGTTCTTGAGTCCGAGAAAAAGAGAAATTATAAAATTATGGTAAAGACTTCCTAGTCCATCAAGGCAGAAATAATAAACGCCAATTATTAAAAATGGTAACAGAAAGCCAAGAATCATGATCAGGTATTTTCTAAGGCCGGGGCCAACATAGAGCACAAAAGAAAATATCGAAAATATCATAAATACAAAGTAGGGCAGATAAAACAAGCTTGCTATTCCAATAAAAAGTCCCGTATAAAACATATTCTCATCATTCCCTCCGGCCCTGGTCTGCAGGAAGACGTAATGCAGGGCTATGATCACGAAAGTCGCCCCCATCAAAGGTGGAGACAAGGTCATAAAGTCAAAAAAGATAGAGGAGAAAATTATATAGAGCAATGCCGGGATCAGGGTTTTTTCGGGGTAGGCATTATTGATATTAAGCACCATATTTAATAAGATGGCCTGTATGAAGACGAACAGCAGCGAGCAGATCTGATAGGAGAGCTGCGAATTTCCAGCAAGTTTATATAATAACAAATAAGTGCCTGCAGAGAATGGCTCTAGTGTTACCCAGATATCCTTGTACAATACAAATCCTTCATTCATTCTCTCAGCTACGAGCATCCAGGAAAGTTCGGGCAATATAAGCGGAACTCCATTGATCAGCATAGGTAGCTTGATGATGATCAGAAAGAGAAATAGTACTCCAATGCGAAAAGGTTCAAAAATCCGGAAAATGCTGATCACAGAAACTTTATTTAAAAATTTATATTATATATGTAAACCTGCTATTTTAAAGTAAGTTTGAGTAAAAATATAAAATTTTAAGCATGGATAGCACAAGACAGCAGAAATTCGCAAGGCTAATTCAGAAAGAGCTGGCTGAGATTTTTCAGAGAGATATCAAGAGCTATTTCGCAGGAGCCTTTATTACTGTAACAACAGTCAGGGTGAGCCCGGATCTTGGTGTCGCTAAAATATTTCTGAGCCTCATGCTGGCCAAAGATAAGAACGCCCTGCTGGAGAAAGTCAATGAAAACAGGAAAGCCATCCGAAAAATGCTTGGCGATAAGATCAGAAATCAGGCCAGGATCATCCCTGAATTAATATTTTATATTGATGACAATGTAGAATATGCAGCTAAAATGGAAGAGGTCTTCGCTAAAATTCCAAAGCCTGAAGAAAAAAAAGAAGAACTTCCTTCTGACGATAAAGAAAAAAAGAAATCAAAGAAAAAATAATGATGGGTGTTTTTCAATCACCATTCACCAATCATCATTCATAAATGTCAATGAACGTTCCTCTTTTCATAGCAAGGAGATATTTTCTCAGTAAGAAAAAAACCAATTTCATCAACGTGATTTCGGTCATGTCGATGGTGGGCGTAGCTTTTGTAACAATGGCGCTGGTGGTAGCACTTTCAGTATTCAATGGCCTCGAAAACCTGATCCGGACACTATATAATTCATTTGATCCCGAATTAAAAGTCACAGCGACAAAAGGAAAAGCGTTTGTCGTAGATGAAGCTTTCTTAAAAAAAGTGAAAGGAGTAGAAGGAGTTGATATTATCACTGAAATAATCGAAGATAACGCGCTGCTGAAATTTCGCGAGGATCAGATGGTGGTAAAAGTTAAAGGAGTGTCAGACAATTTTACCATGCAAAACCGCATGGATTCGATGATTACCGAAGGTGAATTTGTACTGCATAAAGATTCGGTTGATTACGCCATCATAGGAAGAGGTGTGCAGTATAAGCTCTCAATTCCTATTGACAAAGGAATATTTCCCCTGCAGCTCTGGTATCCTAAAACGAAAAATTCATTGAGCCTGGATCCCGCAAAAGTGTTCAACCGGGAAAACATCATGGCAGGAGCTGTCTTCGCGATTGAAAAGCAGTATGATGACAATTACATATTCGTTCCGCTTGCTTTTACACAGAATTTGCTGAACTATGGGAATAAGCGCACCTCCCTTGAGGTAAAGGCCAAAGAAGGCTTTAAAATGAAGCAGGTTCAGAATGATCTGAAAGAGACGCTTGGCCCGGAGTTCAAAATTCAGAACAGTGATGAACAGCATGCCAGCCTGCTGCGCGCTGTGAAAATAGAAAAGCTTTTCATGCATATTACCATCTCGTTTATTCTTGCTATCGCTTCGCTGAATATTTTCTTTTCACTTTCCATGCTGGCTATAGAAAAACAAAAAGATGTAGCTATACTTTTTTCGATGGGTGCCTCGCGGAATTTTATCACAAAAATATTTTTGGCTGAAGGCATGATTATCGCATTTACCGGCGCTATCAGCGGATTGATTATCGGCTTGGGAATTTGCGTGATACAACAAAAATTCGGTCTTGTTTCAATGGGAATGGAAACTTCTATAGTAGATGCCTACCCGGTAAAGATGGAGGCAGGTGATTTCATCAGCACCGGCATTACTATATTTCTTATCACCATGCTTATTTCCTATCGTCCTGCAGCAAAGGCATCGAGGATTAATATTAAGGAAAGTCTATAATTTTCCGGCCAGGATTTATGGGATTTAAAAGATGAACTGGATTTTGCCTTTCCAATCATTTAATCGTTTATCAAAGCTCAGACATTTTGTTACTCTTTATATGTCCTAATCAGTACTTACAGTATAATCAATTCCCTGATAGGCTATTATAATTATCAATCCTAAAATTTCACCTCTTTTTCGGTTAAAATTATGTAAGTAAAATATTTATAATTGACT
>DATMOV010000288.1:0-3018 GCA_035568055.1 Cytophagaceae bacterium | reverse complement strand
GCTTCTTTTGAAGCAAGAGTAAATGGTTTATCCACCACCACATGTTTACCTGCCTGCAGTGCTTTCATCGCCATTTCAAAATGAAACCAGTTTGGTGTTGTAATAACTACCAGTCTTATCTGCGGATCTTTCAGCAAATCATCAAAGCTTTTCAACACTTTTACCCAGGGGTATTTTTCCTTCGACTTCTGTTTATTCCGCTCAACAACGTCAGTGAGCTTTAATCCTGGCACCGAGTTGATTATCGGGGCATGGAAATATTCTCCGCCTTTCCCGTATCCC
This sequence comes from Cytophagaceae bacterium, assembly GCA_035568055.1. Taxonomy (GTDB): domain Bacteria; phylum Bacteroidota; class Bacteroidia; order Cytophagales; family Cytophagaceae; genus DATMOV01. The sequence continues at coordinate 2,736 of DATMOV010000288.1, read as the reverse complement.
ACTAAACCAACTTTAATGATCTCATTCATAAGTAAAAAATTAAAAGCTTTACAATTTTAGAATTTTAAACTCCACTCTTCTGTTCTTCGCCCTGTTCTCATCTGAATCATTGGGAACAGAAGGTGCTGTCTTTCCATATCCTTTGGCGACAAGGCGCTCTTTTACAATACCATTTTCAGTCAGGTATTTTACAACAGATTCAGCCCTTGCCTGCGAGAGTTTATTGTTATATTCATCCGAGCCTTTGTCATCCGTATGAGCCGAAATTTCCACTGCCATCTTTGGGTTAGCCTTGAGCAATTCTATGATCCTTGCCAGCTCCAGTTCCGAGCTCTTATTGAGTGAAGATGAGTCAAAGTCAAAAAATAAATTATTAAGTGTAAATGACGCATTTGGCTTCAGCATTTTAAGCTGCACATCTTTCCTCACTTCCTTATAAGCTTTGAGGGAATCAGCATTCACCATCTGTGACTGAAAACTATAGCCCTTCGCGGAAATTGAAATATCATATTTCTCCCCTTCTTTCAGAAATATTTTATACTTTCCTGTAAGGGAATCATTATTAATTTCCGCCAACTGCTCTTTGGTTTTGAGATTGCTCACTTTAATAGTCGCCTGAATTGGTTTATTATTATCAGCACTTTTGATAGTTCCTTCCAGAGCCACCACTTCATCAGGCCTGAATTGTTTCGGCAGCTCCACTTTATAAATATCGTCGCGGCTATTGCTTTTGGTGCTGGAAAAATAAACCACATCACCGGAGGCTGGTACAGCGATGAGCTGATCATCTTTATCTGTATTCAAAAAAGTTAATGGTTCCGGTTGTGTCCACTTCCCTTTTTTATATTTTGTTTCATAAAGATCATATCCTCCTTTACCGCCTTTTCTATAGGAAGAGAAGATAAGGGTTTTACCATCAGCCATTATTCTCGGATATCCTTCACAGCCCATATTGATGGGAGCTGGCAAAGGTTGCGGATTAATATAAAAATTACCTTGTCTCCTGGCTACATAAATTTCACAACATCTTTGTCCGCCAGGAATTTTTTTATCTAAAGAGCGCATGAAATATAAAAATTTTCCATCCGGAGAGAGTGATGCGAATCCATCATAGCCGGCAGAGTTAACAGTTTTGCCCATATTTTTTGGGGCGCTCCAGGTATCGCCGTTTTTTTTGCTGTACCACAAATCAATACCGCCGCCTATGGAGCCTTTACGGTTGGAAGTAAAAAACAAAGTATTTCCATCATAACTAAGGCATGGCCCTCCAAGAAAGTCATTCGGTCCAATAGTGTTATTGATGGCTTCAAGGTCTTTGGGTTCTGACCAGCCGGATTTAGTCTGGGTCGAAATATAAAGCCTCCACCTGTCACTTTTATCTGACTCAAAAATCATGGTTTTGCCATCCGAGCTTATGGTAGGGGCGAATTCAAAATGATCGAGGGTATTGATAGGAAAGCCAAGGCTTTCCATGTCCTGTGCACCGGAAGGGTAATTGATAATTAAAAAAATGACAACAAAATATATTCTTATCATAATTTAAAGTTGCCCTGCAGAACAATGAAAGATTATCAGATTGAATTTAGATAAATAATCTGATTTTTAACTTTTATTTTTTATTCTTTATTCTTGTCTTTCAGTCTTATCTGATTGTCCGAGATTTCAATCTTTCCTTCCCTGTATAATCCACCTACAGCTTTCTTGAAAACTTTCTTGCTCATGTGAAAAAAATCCCTGATATCCTCCGGACTACTGTTATCGGAAAACTCAAGTATGCCTTTATGTTCTTTTAATTTATCTTCAATAATACGGGAAGCGCTGACCACCTCTCTATAACCTTGTTCCTGTAGGGTAAGATCGATTTTGCCATCATCGCGCTTCTTTTTGATATAACCCTCTACCTTGCTGCCAACCTCAAGATCTTTAAAAACCTCGTTCCTGTATAACATACCCCTGAATTTGTCATTGACAATAGCCATCACACCAAGATCGGTAAACTCATATATAAGAAGGTTTACTTTTTCTCCTTCACTCAGGTCTTCTAAATCTCTTGAAATAAATGGTGACAGTCTTGATACGCCAATGATCCTGTCGCTTTTTTCATCCAGGCAAATTCTCACTACATACTTATGGCCAGGCTCCATTCTTTTATGCTGTTCATTATGCGGCACAAGGAGATCTTTTTCCAGTCCCCAATCCATAAAAGCTCCTGTATTATTTACATCTTTCACCTTTAAACAAGCAAAGTCACCCACTTTGCCATAAGGCTTCAATGTAGTGGCAATCAACCTGTCTTCGGAGTCTTTGTAGATAAAGCATTTAAGCATATCTCCTATTTCCGTACCTGCTGGCACATATTTCGCAGGCATGAGAATATCAACATCTACAGATTCCAGATAGATTCCCTGAGGGGCATCCCTGACTACTTTGAGCTCATTATAATCACCTATTTGAAGCATGACAAATTATATTATTAAAGGTAAGTCTTTTTAAGGATTAAAAAATCAGGCAGGCGTTTTAATTTCTGTGATAAGCGCTTCGTATCATAGGTAGCATCATGAATATTATAATAGCAGGAATTATGAAACCAATATGTTTTTTGACCTCAGGAAAATACTCGCCTATAAAATATCCTGACAGAATGGTAATACTGACATAGAACAAACATGCAAAACCGGTAACCGTAAAGAATTTTTTGAACTCCATACCGGTGATTCCGGAAATCAATGGATTAAA
>DATMOV010000287.1:0-6379 GCA_035568055.1 Cytophagaceae bacterium | reverse complement strand
GAGCACCGGTTCTGCCACTCTGATGAAAATGTTAGTTTTCATGAATTCAGCATATCCATTAAACAGATTAGGGTCGTTGCTTAGTAACATGAGATTGCTCAGAAGATGTTCTAAAAGAAATCCGACCAGAAAAAGGCCGGTTACAGCCATTAGCAATTTGCGTCCTATAGGGCCGGACAGGGCAGTGGTGAACCAACTCATCAGTATAACTTTTTTAAAATTGACATAATGTTAACTGCCTCAAAGTTACACTCCGGAATATTATGATGCAATTGAATTTATGTTATTTGTAGGTATTCTAAATTAGCGGTATCTTCAATAACATTTTTTTAAAATCCGGATTGATATATATTCGCATCAAGTAATGAGAACATTTCTGATAAGCCTGTTTTTCCTGATTTTTTCAATAGGCCATGCTTACTGCACTCATTTAAAGGCAGGAGACATCACTGCTGAACGGATCCCAGGTGGTGCTTTCAGGTTTACCCTTACCATATACCTTGATTCACTTGCCCTGGTGGCTAATTCAAGTCTTGATGAACCCCAGGCGATTTTCACTGTTAACGGCACATCAACAGTGGTAAACAGGTTATCAATGATTTCTGTAGGTAATGGTACCTGGCGGAACACTTATATACTGGACAATTATGTTCTGAGCCCAGGTACATATACCATCAGCTATACAGAAAATTTTCGAAATAAAAATATCCTGAATATCAATGGTGGAACCGATACCGACAATGTTCCTTTCTATATTGAGACCAAAGTCAATTTTGATCCCTTCATGGGTTTGAACAGAAGCCCGGTATTGCTATTGCCTCCTATTGACGTGGCTGTTGCGGGACAAAAATATATTCACAATCCTTCCGCTTTTGATTTTGAAGGCGATAGCATTTCTTACCAGCTTGTTCAGCCAAAGCAAAGTGGAAGCACCAATGTTCCTAAATATGTAAATCCCAACCTGGTTACCAATACAGGCACTTTTACCCTGGATCCGGTCACCGGTGATATGATCTGGAATACTCCCGAAAGGCCCGGCTTATATAATGTAGCATTTCTCATCACTGAATGGAGAAACGGGGAGAAGCTTACCATTATTGAAAGAGATATGCAGATCAAAGTAGTTCCATCCACCAACCGGCCGCCGGTGCTGGGCGCAAGCATTGATACCTGTATTGTGGCCGGTACAGGTTTTACAAAAACTATTACTGCTACCGATCCTGACGGTGATCCTATTAATCTGATCAGCACCAATTCTCCTGTGGCAGGAGTATATGCAATCAATCCGTCTCCTGCCACTTTTAATTTGACCAATGGCCCCAATCCTGAATCTACTCCTGCCAGCGGCGTTTTTTCGTGGAATACAACATGCGCTCACATCCGGTCAGAGCCTTATCAGGTAGAATTCAGGGCTACTGATGTCCCTGCGGTGCAGCCTCCGCTTTCTGACCTTCAATATATCAGAATAAAAGTAGTCGGACCATCACCTACAGGTTTTAATGTAACAGCCATCAGCGGTGGTTTTAACCTGAGCTGGAATACTTATGCTTGTAATACGGCAGACAAAATGCAGATATTCCGTAGGGAATGCGATTCAACAGCGCTGGTTGTTTCCAATTGCCAGACGGGCATACCTGCCGGCTCGGGCTTTGTGAAAATCGCGGAGGTGCCGGTATCGCAGCGTAGCTATAAGGATACTGTTAATCTTAAGCATGGGAATAAATATTGTTATGTAATCGCCGCAAGTTTTCCCACACCTTCAGGAGGTGAAAGCCTTCCATCCGCTATGGATTGCGGAACATTATTGCTCGATGAGCCTGTTCTGCTCAATGTTAGTATCGACAGCACCAGCATTTCAAATGGAAGAATAACGGTGAGATGGGCGAAGCCCCAGGTATTGCCATTGCCGGGCCCTTATGAATATATTGTATTCAGGGCTTCGGGCCTGACAGGAAAAAAATATTTTCCTATTGATACTATTACTAATCTGAATCAGACTTCAATTATAGATAGCACGGTAAATACACTAGACTCTGTTTATAATTATATTGTGAAGTTTTATTATAACAATGGCTTGACATTTAAAGGGGCTACAGATCCATTTTCAACAGTGCAGCTCACAGCTAAGCCGGGCAGCGGGAAAGTTTTCCTGTCATGGACATCCCTGGTTCCATATAATCATATTTATTTCAGAATTTATAAATATGTAAATAATGTTCCAGTGCTTTTTGATAGTATTCCTGCTTCAGGAAAGTCGGGGTCTTATATCGATACAGGATTAATTAACAAAGTTACAGTATGTTATTTTGTAGAAACTGTAAGCAGATATTGTGATCTCAATTTGTTATCACCATTGGTAAATAGGTCACAGAAGATCTGTGAAACTCCTCGTGATTCCACACCGCCCTGTCCGCCAACTTTATTTATAAAACCTATCGATTGTGCCGGTCCTCATATTTTCAAGAATGATCTTAACTGGATTAATAATCTATCCGCCAGTTGTAATCATGATATTATGGGCTATAATCTTTATTATACCCAATATGAAGGCGACGTTCCAACCTTTATAAAATTTATTCCATCAGATACCTTTTATGCAGATGTTGACAGCCTTTCACTTTCCGGCTGTTATGAAGTAACGGCCATCAATTATTATGGCGTTGAGAGTGCCAGGAGCAACAGGGTTTGTATGGATAATTGCTCTTTTTATAAACTGCCCAACCTTATTACCCCCAATGGTGATCTGTCGAATGATTCTTTCAGGCCATATCCTGTGCCGCGAAATGTCGAGCAGGTAAATTTCTTTGTCTATAATCGCTGGGGCAAACTGGTATATCATTCCAATAATGATATAAACCTTAACTGGCGAGGTGTTTCAGGCAATGGTGATCCGCTTGCTGATGGTGTTTATTATTTCCTCGCCGAAGTAAAATTTTACCGCAGGCTCAGGAAAGATGACGAGAACTTAAAATTAAAAGGCTGGGTTGAAATAGTAAATTCAAATGAAGCTTCCGGAAGATAAAATTATTATTTTTTTTGACGGCGTATGCAACTTTTGCAACGGCTTTGTCAATTTTGTTATTGTCAGGGATAAAAAAAATAAATTTCTTTTTGCTCCATTGCAGTCGGAACAGGGAAAAGAATTTTTAACAAGCAAAGATTTAAATCCTGACAAGTTCGATTCTGTGATAGTGCTGAGTTCCGGGATTCCATTGCAGAAAAGTGATGCTGCTCTGGAGATAGCCAGGAATATGGGCTTTCCATGGTTCATGTTTTACGGTTTCAAAATATTTCCCCGCTCTTTCCGCGATTTTTTTTATAAGCTGATCGCTAAAAATCGTTACACCTTATTTGGCAAAAAGGAATCGTGTATGATACCGACAACGGAAATCAAGGCGAAATTTTTGGAGTAGTAATTGAGTCGTGAGTATGGAGTGGTGAATACCACAATAAAGGCTATCATGCCGTGGACTGTAGACTATGGACTATCCTAAAATCTCTTTCCAAATTCCTTTTTTTCTTTAATTTGCATCCTCAAGTAAACTACAATCAATGAAAGCATACATATTTCCGGGACAAGGTTCGCAGTTTCCAGGCATGGGCAAAGATCTTTATAATAGTTCCGCTAAAGCCAGGGAGCTGTTTGAGAAGGCAAATCAGATTTTAGGTTTTGAAATTACTAAGGTAATGTTTGAAGGAACTGAAGAAGAATTAAAGCAAACAAGAGTTACACAGCCTGCCATATTTCTGCATTCTGTTATCCTCGCTAAAGTCGCCGAAAATTTCAAACCTGATATGGTAGCCGGCCATTCGCTGGGAGAATTTTCAGCGCTTGTCGCTAACGGTGCCTTGTCATTTGAAGACGGATTGAAGCTCGTATATAAAAGGGCGATGGCCATGCAAAAAGCCTGCGAAATAAATCCATCTACGATGGCTGCTATCCTTGGGCTTGATGATGCGAAAGTAGAAGAGGTTTGTAAGAGTATTGAAGGAGAGATCGTTGTGGCGGCTAATTATAATTGTCCGGGACAACTGGTTATTTCCGGAAGCAATAAAGGAATTGAAATAGCCTGTGTCAAGATGAAAGAAGCGGGAGCGAAGAGGGCCTTACCATTACCTGTGGGCGGAGCCTTTCATTCATCATTGATGGAGCCTGCCAGGGTAGAACTTGAAGCCGCAATTGCGTCCACCCATTTCAGCAATCCTGCCTGCCCGGTTTATCAGAACGTCAATGCGATGCCATCTACAGATACCGAAGAGATTAAAAGAAATCTGATTGCACAGCTGACCGCACCTGTACGTTGGACTCAATCTGTTCAAAATATGGTAAAAGATGGCGCTATAAATTTTGTCGAATGTGGTCCTGGAAAAGTTTTACAAGGCCTGGTGAAAAAAGTTAGTGCAGGTGCGGAGGTGATAAGCATTTAGAACAATTGACGAAGGATTGTCAACTGTCAATTGTTAACTGTCAACTTTTTAACTTCTAATCTATCCTCGCATCCCTCCAGCATTTGAGCTGAAGTGATATTAAGTACAGGATGCTTAAAGTCAGGAGCTATTTCGTTGAGTGGCATCAATGTAAAGCGCCGGAATTGTATTTGCGGATGAGGTATCTTAAGATGTTCTGTTACAACGATTTCTTCATTGAAATAAAGAATGTCAATATCGATGGTCCGCTCTGCCCATTTATTAGCTCGTACCCGGCCCATTTTAATTTCGATCCCCATTATTTTTTTCAACAACTCATCAGGAGAAAGTGAGATCTCAAGAATAATAACCTGATTTAAAAAATCAGGCTGATCCTTTTTTCCCCATGCCGCTGTTTGATATATAGAAGAAAAGCCGATGATATTTCCAATTTCCTGCAATAATCTGATTGCCCCGGATATGGTTCTGCTTCTATCCCCTAAATTACTTCCAAGTAAAAGAAAAGTCTTGTTCATGATTTTATATAAATGAATTATATAATAAAGGTATCTCTTAAATCCTGAAAATCCTTTAATCCATAAATCCTAATCCCTTTTTGATATTTTATTCGTAATATTGTTAGTTAGTATATGTAAAATATGGGACAATTTTTCAAGTACATCTTTGCCAGTTTGTTGGGTACGCTTATCGGCCTTACGATTTTTTCTTTTCTGAGCTTAATGGTATTTCTGGGGATTGTTTTTGCAGTGAGCGGATCAGAAGATAAGAATGTGGCTGATAGTTCAGTTTTAAAGATCAATCTTGATCATGAAATCGAGGAAAGAAGTTCAGATGATTTTCTCTCTTCATTAAACCCTTTCGACAGTGAGGAAAGAGGAACTATTGGTTTGCTAAACTTAAGGCACTCTATTAGACATGCAAAAACAGACGATAAGATCAAGGGAATATTTCTCGACCTGCATAATACCCACCATGGTTTCGCTAGTCTTGAAGAGCTGAGAAATACCCTCATAGATTTTAAATCATCTGGCAAATTTATTGTTGCGTATTCAGAAACATATAGCGAAGGGTCCTATTACCTGGCATCGATTGCTGATAAAATTTTTCTGCCTTCTTCCGGACTGCTTGAATTTAACGGATTAAAGGTAGAGCTTCTCTATTTTAAGGGAACTCTTGATAAGCTCCTGATCAAACCTGAAGTTTTTAAAGTGGGAGAATTTAAAAGTGCAGTCGAACCATTTCTCTTTGATAAGATGAGTGACGCAAATCGGAAGCAGGTAAAGTCATTCCTTAATTCCATCTATAACGTTTATCTTGCAAATGTAGCCAGAGCAAGGGGATTGAATGAAACAATACTGAGAGATGTATCGGAAAATATGCTGGTAAGGAATGCCGATGACGCCTTGAAATACAAGCTCATCACCGATGTTGGATATTATGACCAGGTTGGAGAGTACATAAGAACAAAACTTAATAAGGGGTCAAAAGATAAAATTAATTTTGTTTCTTATCCTAAATACGAATCATCCATAGAAAAAAATAAAGAGCATGATGATGATGCGGATGTCGCTGTGATATTCGCTTCCGGCGAAATACAGCAGGGTAAAGGCAATGATCATGTCATAGGTTCTGAAAAAACTGCCGCTGAGATCAGAAAGGCAAGAATGAATGATAAAGTGAAAGCGATAGTAATCCGGATAAATTCTCCCGGGGGAAGTGCTATCGCTTCTGATATCATCTGGAGAGAAATTTACCTGGCAAGGAAAGTGAAGCCTGTAATCGCTTCCATGTCTGATGTCGCTGCTTCAGGAGGCTATTATATCGCAATGGCCTGCGACACCATCGTGGCACATCCCAATACCATTACCGGTTCTATCGGTGTATTTGGACTCCTTTTCAACGGAAAGGATTTTCTTAAAGAGAAGATGGGTATTACTTCCGATGTGGAGAA
>DATMOV010000286.1:0-2123 GCA_035568055.1 Cytophagaceae bacterium | reverse complement strand
TAAATTGAATAAATATTTCATCCAGAATTCTGGCGGCTACGGTTTCTAACAAAGCGGTACTTCGCTCCATTTCCTTTTCTACGATAACAAAGATTAATTCATAGTTAATCGTTTTTTCCAAATGATTTAGCTCAAGGGGATCAAGCTCGCTGATCACTTTAACATCCACTGAAAAAGTATTTCCGTTGCTTTGCTCTTCGGGGTAATAACCATGATAGGCAAAAAACTCAAGTCCTTCCAGCGATATTTCAGTATGCAGTTTTCGCATTATTTGATTGAATCAAAAAAGGAAAGGTTCTCTCCGGGATTTTTCTTTTCATCAGGCTTTAATAGCTCCTCAGCTGAAGAAGAATTGGATTCTTGTCCTGAAACGGCCTTTTTAAATTTCTTCAGCTTAGTTTCAAAGCTTTTAACGTCAATAGAAGATACTTTTCCGATTTTATCGCTGGTATTGTCCAAAATTGCTTTGATTTCCTTTAGGAGTTGCTCTCTCTGGCTCAGGATATAATTAAAATCCTTTTCCAATATTTCCAGGTCATTGGCCAGGTCATCCATGATCACAGAAGATTTTTCATCAGCGTCTTCAAGGATCGCTCTTGCTTTTGTTCTAGCCTCATTCATGATCGATTCAGCATTCATTTGGGATTGCTTCATGTGAAGATCCGCTGTCTTATTGGCATGGTCGATGATGTTATTACCTGTATCCTCGGCGGACTTCAGGGTTCTATACAAAGTACCTTCCACTTCCCGCAGGCGTACCACTTCTTTTTCGGCAGTTTCGACTCTCTTTGCCAGATCGCGATTCTCTTCCATCACTCTCTCCCATTCTTTTGAAAGCGCTTCAAGAAAGACATCCACTTCTTCTTTTTCATAACCTCTGAAAGCTTTGACAAATTCTTTTTGTCTGATCTCAATTGGCGTGATTTTCATTTGTTCTGATCGTTAAATTTTATATTCCAGACCGAAATGGATCGGTCGTCACTGCATGAAACTAACTGTTCCTGATAAGATGACCAAAATAACTTGTTGACCGAGGTGCCATGCCCCGCATGCCTGGCCTTGTCTATCACTTTCAATAAGCTGAAATCTTCTGCGTTCCAGATCTTAATTGATTTATCCATGCTGCATGTCGCGAAATACTTCCCCGATGGATGGTAACAGATATTATTGACCGCATATAAATGAGCGACGATAGATTTTTCCAATGAATAGCCATCTTGTACATCCCAGATCTTCAGATGGGCATCCCTTCCGCCGCTGAGCAAATAACGTCCATCAGGAGAATACGTTAATGTAAATATAGAATTTTGATGTGCGGATAAGCTATGCAAAACGGTAAAATTATCAAGCTCCACTAATTTAATGGTATGGTCACTGAAACCTGCGGCCAGCACATTCCTTGATCCAGCCAGCGAAATACATCTAAGGCTTTTATCAGAATACTTCAGCCTGGCAATAATGCTCAGGTCTTTTTTATCAAGTACGATGAGCGTGCCATCTCCTGTGCCGACATAAATATGCTTCGCACCAAGCTTAATATCAAAGATAGCTGCATCGGTGATCTTGGCCGAGGCTATCTCTTTCTTTGAAGAAAGATCTATCAAATGCACACCCTCGAAATTCTGTCCGATCAGAAGTTGGTTTTTGCCCGGCAGGTACTCCAGGCAGTATATAGAATTTGGTAGTTTAGCAATTAATTGTCCTGTATCCGGACTGGTCAAGTCCCATTCTACTACCATACCGTCTGCCGCTGCTGAATAAAAGATATGATCTTTCCCCGAGCCTGCTAAAGTATAAACACAATCTTTATGGCCTGTAAGTGAAGCAATCCTTTCAACTTCAATCTGCGACATTCTTCCGTAGCTATTTATTTCCTAAATTTAAGAATAATTAAGCTATTCCGCTTGTGTTAAATATATGCCGGTTTTTCTGACAGAAACTATAAACGAAAACTGCTCACTGAGCATCTGGAAGATTACGGAATCCTGTGAAGATCTTATCGGCATGTTTGACCCTTTTCCAGAAGACCTTGAAAAGTTTAATTCAATCCATCATCCTGTTAAGCGGGCAGAATGTGTCGCCAGCCGCATGGCGCTGAAAGAGATCCTGAAAGCTTCCGGCAT
>DATMOV010000285.1:0-2929 GCA_035568055.1 Cytophagaceae bacterium | reverse complement strand
TTTTCATTACCATACAAGCCTCCAAGCATTGCCGAAGCTCGTATCGCAACAATGGGGCTGAGATTCAGGCGGTAGAATAATGATCCTGCCGGACGCTCATGAAGAATATTGTATGCCGGTGATATATCTCCGGTATAATTTAAGCCTCCTATGCTAAACCCTATTTCATTTTTTTGTCCTTTTGAATTTTCTGCCAGCAGTAAAAGGACAAAAAAAATAGGAAATAATTTTCCTATTTTTTTCATTAGTTATGTTGTTTAATACTATCTGAACTTAGGGCAAATAACCTTTCCAGGCAGTATGTATGTTAAATGAAATCCTGTTACAATGTACCAGTCTCTGTTTTTATCAGCTCTCTTATCACCTGCACGGCCATAGCCATTCAGGTGAGTCCCATGGCTATCGGTAACCGGAGCATTATTATAAGAATTACTAGCTATCTGGGCTCTTAGAGTAGGGTCATTTTGATATGCTTCAAAACTTCTGTCGGCCATAATATTACTTAAACTAACAGTAGTGGAGTCACCAATTGGGTTGGCATAAGGGCCACCACAATCATCAAGATGATCAGTTAAAGTAAACCTCCATCCCATTTCGAATGCAAGATCAAGGGATTTACTTAATTTATAACGGAAACCCAATCCAATTGGTATCGCTATTTGATTTAAAGAATAAGTATGGTTTGGACCCTCCGTATGAAGCGGTCTTAATGCTACATAATGCCCATCGGGTGCTTTACCTTTAGGGTTCATATGGAAGTAGTTGATTCCTCCAAAGAAATAAGGAGTATAGTCAGGTCTTTTCTGAAATTTTCCTCTGTTCTCCCAAAGATCTACTACAACATCGAATTTGACTTCTATAATTTGGCTTCTGAAGTTAAGGCCTCTCATGGTACGGTGAATATTTTTTACAGCATAACCCGCATGTTTATCGTCTCCTTTCACTATCCCCCATCCAGCACTTCCTCTGAGCGATACCCTTGGCCACATTCTCTGAACAATTTCAACACCAAGGTTTTCTCTGGTAAAAATTATTCCCGGGCTCAGAAAGCTTGGTCCTGGGTCAAGGTCACCAACATAATTCATAGCATTGATACTTCCACCAATACTTGTATATCTATTTTTTTTATTAAACCCTTGCGCTTTCAGATTTCCTTGCTGAAAGAATAAAAAAAGCAGGAATGTAAATAGAATAAGTTTCTTCATATGAATTAAATAACTTAGCGTTTCCTAAAAATTGGGTTAAATATAACAAACCTTATGATACCTAACCAATAATTACAAATATATATAAATTAAGTTAAAAAAAAAATTTAATTCCTCATATCCAGCCCCCAATTCAACTTACTCCTGAGTGTTTGAAGATAGTTGTATCCTTTTAAACTAATCAGTTTTACTTTAAAATCTTCTTTCTTGACAGCCAGTTTAATATCTGCTGGCACTGATTTAGACCTGGAATCCAAAGAAACCAGGAAATGCTTGCTTCTTCCTTCAATCTGGAAAGAAATGATGCTATTGTCAGAAACAACCATTGGTCTTACGTTAAGGTTATGAGGACTAACCGGAGCAATGATGAAATTGTTTGACTGCGGAAGAACTAATGGTCCGCCACAGCTTAATGAATAACCTGTGCTGCCGGTAGGTGTCGATACAATCAGGCCATCTGCCCAATAAGAGTTAAGATATTCGCCATCAATGTATGTATGCACAAGGATCATGGAAGAGGTATCTCTTTTCAGGATTGTAAATTCATTCAGTCCAAAATTGACCCCGTTAAAAAGATCATCATCAGAAACTACTTTTATCAGGGTCCTGTCTTCAGTTTTGTAAGCTTTGTTGTAGAGAGCATCAATCGCTTTTTCAGCATCTTCCTGAGCGGTAGCGGCCAAAAAGCCTAATCTGCCCATATTTATTCCAAGGATCGGAATTTCATGGTCACCTATATAAGTAATTGCTTCAAGCAAAGTTCCATCTCCTCCCAGACTCAGGACAATATCTGCTTCACCCATTTCTTCACGGGTGGAATAGGTTTCGAAGTTGTTGGATATTCCTTTTTTATCCAGAAAATTAGCAAATGGGCTAAATAGGCTGACCTTAGCGCCCTTCTTGTTAAGTACGCTAAAAAGTTCTTTAATGAATTTTAATGAATTATCATTTACCGGACGGCCATGTATTGCGAACTTCATATAAATAGACTTAAAATTATTCGGTGAGGATCATTATATGCTCAAATATTTAAGCAGAAGATCAAGCCTCTCTTTATCATTGCTTAAAAGTTCTGTTTCCTGAAATTTGGCGATGATCTTATAATTGTACCTCTCAAAAGTTGCCACAAGGCGGGAAAGATCTGACTTATTGAATTTGAGTGTCACCTTGATCATGCTTGAATCCTGCTCATCCTCCACTACATATGCGCTAAGAATTTTGATATCGTTTGATTCTACATGCCGGCTAATCTCAGCAAGAGAATAATCTCTCTCTTTCATTGATAAAATAATAATTCCACCCGCACCTTGGCTGGCAAACATCTGAGACATGGCTGATGAAGTGTCATTTACCGAAATAACCCCAATAAATTTTTTGTTTTCCCCTACTACCGCCACCAACTGAAGATTATTTTTTATGGCCATTTTTATCACATCATAAAAATGGGTGTTTGGAGAGACATAAACATCAGGGAAATCCAGTGGCAATTCCGATATTTTTTTATCGGTATCGCCCGCTTCCAGAATTGTATTTTCTGAAATAAGCCCTCTGTAGGAAATTTCTGAGTCTATAACCGGTAACTGAGATAAACGGAATTTTTCCATCCAGTTCAGAGCCTGCTGAGCCGCATCCCCCGTTTTAAGAGGAGGGATCATCTGATTAATTAAATCTTCCGCTATCATGCCTTGGTGGAAATTAAAAATTTCTGAAATATACTATTAAAT
>DATMOV010000284.1:0-4565 GCA_035568055.1 Cytophagaceae bacterium | reverse complement strand
GGAGCTAATCAAACAAAATATTAAATTCAATGAATGCCTGATGAAAGACTGGCAGGATTTCTTTCACAAACATCAATCGAAAGTTATATCACTGATGAATTAAGCGCTTTATTTTGATAAAGCGTGTATCCATAAAAGTACATAACCTATAACGGCCGCGGTAGCATGTCCGAATACCATCCATTTCGGATAATTCTGATCCCCGAGTAGTTTGTCCTTTATTAAAAGGTATATGCCCCCAAGAGCGGCAAAGCTTAAAAATACAACGCTTGCCATTGGCGCATGCTGCATATCCATCGTTTCGTCACCCACATAATAATATAGAGTTCCTATGCTGACTAAAGCAAAGATCCCTTTTGCCGCTACCAAACCTACAGGCCGTGGTTTGTTATTAAGTACAAATGTGAGTAAGGTAACCCCAAGCAGTGCTGTAATCGAGAAAACAATAATGATGTGGTATATATTCATGCTAAATCCTCCAAAAAATTTTAGTTAAAAAATCATTATGATTATAACCAGGTAATAACAGAATTGTTTTCTTTATTTTAATTTGATGGCCTGATCGACAGCGCTGAGGAATTTTTCTTTTTTCTGTAACGACTTATTGATAATTAATCCTGCTTTGGCACCTTCGGCGGCAGCTATGATGACCAGCTGCATATCTTTAGCCGCATCTCCTGCTACATAAACATCAGGAATATTGCTTTGCTGAAAATTGTCTGTGTCAATAACTCCCTTATCGGTAAATGAACACCCTAGCTGATTTCCCAGATCTGACTTCTGAAACTGCGCTGAATTAAAAAAAAGTGCTGAAGCAATTATTTTCTCTCCATTTTCAAGCAGGATATATTCCAGCTTCCCGCCAGAACCTTCAAGCCCTGCAATTCTGCCGGTAGATACTTTGATGTTTTTCAACGAATAAAGCTGATGTTCTTCTTCTGTCGGTTCCCTCCCATCGGTTAAGATTGTTACATCATCGCTCCAGTTTTTTAACGCCACTGCCTGGCCCGGCCCGCAATTTTTAGCATATACAGCCAGGGGCTTAAGCCTGACCTCCCAGCCATCACAGTAAGGACAATGAAAAATACTGATACCATAGAATTTTTCTATGCCCGGCACTTCAGGGAGGCGGTCACATAAGCCGGTCGCAATTAAAATTTTTCTGGAATAATAGCTGTTCCCATTTGAATCCTGTACCTCAAAACCTGTAGTGTCGAATCTGTGCGCTTTTACAATGAGAGCTTCAACAAGCTCCACTGAATACTTTTTAAGTTCTTCTTTACACAATCTTAAAAATTCGATAGGGTTTGTTCCGTCTCTTGAAATAAAACCATGCATGGCTTCTGATTTCATATTTCTGGGCTTCCCCGTATCAAAAACAATAATATTTCTCAGGCTGCGTCCAAGGATCAAAGCAGCACTCAAACCTGCCGGCCCGCCGCCAATAATAATTACATCAAACAATCTTTGATCATCATGCATACTAAAAAGAAACTATGTACATGTAATATTGTTATTTCGGGAAGATGAAAAAGATATGGACCATAGGGCATTCAACAAGAGGCTTGGCTGAATTCATTGAAATCCTTAAATTCTTTCATATTCAGGTATTAGCTGATGTACGCAGTTTTCCCGGATCAAAGAAATTTCCTCATTTTAATAAGGAACTGCTTGCCGCTTCCCTGGAGGCTCACTCGATTGAATATATCCACTTCCCTGAACTTGGCGGCAGAAGAAAGCCATCCAAAGATTCAAAAAATACAGCTTGGAAAAATGAAGGGTTCAGGGCTTATGCCGACTATATGGAAACTGAATCATTCAAAAATGGAATTGAAAAGCTTATTGAAACAGCTCATTTGAAAAATACTGCTTATATGTGTTCAGAAGCAGTTTGGTGGAGATGCCACCGTTCAATGATCTCTGATTATCTTAAATCTAAGGGCTGGGAAGTGTTTCATATTATGGGAATAAATAAAGTTCAGCCTCACCCTTTCACTTCTCCTGCCAGAGTAATACAAGGCACCCTTGATTATAGCAAAAAAACCAAGGAATAGTTTTTTCCAAAGTCTAATACCTGATGTCTGCTCTCTGAAATCATTTCATATTGATAAACTGCAATGGCACGCCGAAATCCTGCTTTCTCAGCAGCGCTATCACCTCCTGCAGGTCATCAATCTTTTTGCCGGAAACCCTTACCATTTCGTCCATCTGGGCAGGAGTTACTTTGAGTTTGGCATCTTTGATGGCTTTAACAATTTTTTTCGCGGTTTCTTTATCCACTCCTGTTCTCACTTTAAGCTCCTTTTTGATCATGGGACCGGAAGCATATTCCTCTTTGCTCATGTCCAGTGATTTCGCGTCTATCCCTTGCTTGGCCATGCGGGTAATGATCACATCAACGATGGCCTTCACACGCATGGAATTTTCAGTGGTGATCTCAAGGGTGCTTGTTTTCTTATCCAGTTCAATTGTTCCTTTAGTATCACGAAAGTCATATCTATTAAGAATCTCTTTTTTCGCGACATTAATAGCATTGTCAAGGGTCTGAGGATCCACTTTACTTACAACATCAAATGAAGGCATAGTTACGGCGTTTAGATGATAAAATTACCGGAGCAAAATTAGTCATAGTATAACTGACATAAAAAAATGTTGCGGATTAAGTTTTTTCTGTATTATCTCTTATATTCGTTTTTGTTTACCCCTTAATACATACATGGCTAAAATTAAAAAAGAAAAGAAAGTATTCGTGCTGGACACTTCAGTGATTTTATATGATCATAACGCGGTAAAACATTTTCAGGAGCATGATGTGGCAATACCTATTACAGTGCTGGAAGAGCTGGATAATTTTAAAAAGGGGAACGATATAAAAAACTTCGAAGCTAGGGAATTCATAAGATTTCTCGATGAGCTTTCAGGAGAATTCATGCTACAGGACTGGATCCCGTTACATGGAAATAAGGGAGGAAAGTTCAAGGTCATTATGAATACCCATAGCCTGGGACAAGTGGATGCGGAAGAAATATTTGATGAAAAGAAAGCTGACCACAAAATCCTTAATTCAGCATTAAACTTACAGGCAGAAATAAAAGACGCTAAAGTTATTCTTGTTACCAAAGATATTAATCTGCGGCTGAAGGCAAAATCCCTGAATCTGCCTGCAGAAGATTACTCTACCGGAAAAATTCAAAATGTAGATACACTTTATACAGGTAACACCCTCATTGAAAGTGTTACCGCTGAAGTTATTAATGAGATCTATGAAAAAGGGCACTGTAAAACAGATGTAATCTCAAAACAGCAATTAGTCACCAACCATTATTATATTCTTAAAAGCGGTAAAAATTCGGTGTTGGCTTTTTACAATGCGGTCGAGAAAAGAATTGAGCATGTGGAAAAAAGAACGGTGTATGGCATCAAGCCACGCAATGCTGAACAAACTTTTGCCATTCACGCGATACTTAATCCGGAAATAAAGCTTGTTTCCCTGCAGGGAGTGGCGGGAACAGGTAAAACACTTCTTGCCCTGGCTGGAACTCTGGAGCAGAGAAAAAATTACAAACAGATTTATCTGGCTCGTCCTATTGTACCATTGAGCAATAAAGATATTGGATATCTGCCGGGAGATATTAAATCAAAGCTGAATCCTTATATGGAGCCTTTGTTTGATAATTTAAAATTCATTCAGAATCAGTTTAACGAAACAGATGCTGACTATCAGCGCATTACTGAAATGTTGAATAAAGAGAAACTGGTGATCACTCCATTGGCCTATATAAGAGGAAGAAGCTTATCCAACATTTGCTTTATTGTCGATGAAGCACAAAACCTTACTCCGCATGAGGTTAAGACTATCATTTCCAGAGCCGGGGAAAACACCAAGATCATTTTCACAGGAGATATTTATCAGATAGATACACCCTATCTTGATTCGCAAAGCAATGGCTTGTCATTTTTGATCGACAGGTTAAAGGATAATAATCTTTATGCTCATATTACCCTGGAAAAAGGCGAAAGATCGGAATTGGCTAACCTTGCTAATGAGCTATTGTAAAATGTAATGGCATGATTATTGGCAAAATGAATCGATTTATATTGATATATTATATAAGTTTAACTATCACCTAAACAAACCTTAATTATGAAAAAAATACTTTTACTAGTTGCCGCTTTTATTTCTTTTAATGCCGCAAGTTTTGCGCAATCTGCCTATTCCATCGAGCCTATCATGAAATTAGGAGTTGCGTTCGTTGATCAAATCGAGGTTAAATATCCCGGTATTATAGTTCAGAAAGCTGAATTTGATTTTGCTCTTAATGATAATTACACTTATATCGACATGAGCGATAAGCTGGATTATGTTGTCGCTGGAATAGGCGATGACAATGTCGCTGACATCTCTCTGATCGTTTATAAAAAAGTGGAAGGCGCCTGGGTTAAACTAAAAGAAGACAGCGAAGTTAAGAATTCCGCTTTTCTTGAAATTGATCCTTCATACACCGGAGAATATGCTATTGACATAAAGATCAATAAATACGTAGCGGGCAAAACTTCAGGCCACG
>DATMOV010000283.1:0-4642 GCA_035568055.1 Cytophagaceae bacterium | reverse complement strand
GAATTCTGGGTGTTTCAGATTTGCTCTGCTTCATAATATTTTTTTTAGTAAATTCCATTAGTTTAATTCCATAGGGAATTCAATGGTGTAACCAAAAAAAAATAATAATCCTTCCGTTTTCTAAATCAATTATGAGGGTGGCAGAATATTAACAGGATCAAACCCTTCAAAAAAATATCTAATACAATAATTTAAATTTTGAAGAAAGCTAATTGGAAATTAAACGAATCTTAAAAGGGATAGCAGCAAAATGAATAGCAATAAATCAAAAATCTGAAATGAGTTATTTAATACTTCATTTTAGCGTGAGATTAATTATCAACCCTTCCCAAAAAAATAACCCTAATCCTTCGATCATTTATACTTGGTTCTATGCTTTCCCAATACTTTTTAGCAGTTTGACTATAATCAATCAATAGTAATTCAAGCATAAATCGACATTGCAAAAGCCCCAAAAATAAAATATTAAAAGCAAAATCAAGAAGAAACATATAATCTTAAAACATACGTATCTTAAAAGAGCTTGACTTATCCATTGAATGGATAGCAGGATTTTCCAAGAATGGATGAACCTTATTTCACATATAAAAAAATCTCTTTGCCGGATAGTGCCATGCGTGAAAATGTCTGAATTTGCAGCCTCTTTATTCCATTACAGTCATCTCCCTGCATATCCTTGCAGAAGTGTAAAAGTGTGTCCCCAAAGGTTTGGACATTTGAAGTATATAAAGTGAAGTGCGAAGAATGAAACCGAAATCATATTTAACAAAGTCAGGGTACAAACATGCTTACAAATGCAGGGATTAAAAAAATTACAAACAATTACAGGCATGTTCAAACATATCCCTACCAGACTGAGTAATCGTGTCCCCAAGAGTTCCGAACTTTGATTTATCAACTGAAAATTATTTCAATGACATACAAAAATATTAGCAGGACTTCAGGGATATTGAATATATATGCCTTTTTCTCAGCAAGACAACGCGATCGTCTCTGTCTTTTACTGGACTTTACCAGCAGTTACCAATAGTTATCAGTTATTATCAGTCATCCAGCTATGTTTCAGCTATCCGGCACCTTCTTTTTAGCTGTTTTATTAAATTACTCAAAAGACTATTTCCAATCGATTCAGCGAGCCTAAAAATAAAGTTAGCAAAATACTTGCTTTTTAACAAACTTTTACTTATATTTGTGATTAAATGTAATGTTGAAGTTGTAACCGCGTGAGAATGAAGAAACCAAAGAAAATAACCGTTAAATTCTTTCTGAATAAGCTGGTAAAGCCGGTTAAAGAGAATAAGGCATTGAGTTACCCTTTATACATGCTTATTATCTATAACAGGAAGAACACATCTATTAAGAGCCATTATGGTGGATTTTATAAAAGCCTGGAAGAAGCGGGCAAAGCACATTACCCTGGTTTTTTTGACTTTGAAGAAAGAATTGTAAAGAAGACGGTTGAATATGAGCTTGCAAGGAAAGGAGAATCATTCGACCTGAAAGGGCTTCATGATAAATATGAGAAATACTGTATTGGCATAGATGTCCTGTTTGCTAGTTATATGAAGAACAGCCTATGGACTATGCTTGTCAGGTGCGAACCTCAGAAATATGTCTTTGCTTTGAACTTCAATGAGCCAAATGTAGAATTTGTCACCTTGTATGAAATGGCACAGAAGCTATACAAGGATTTTAATAAAGTAGTATCCAGGGAATTTAAGGAGGAGATCGAGGCATATACCAATTTTATGAAGTTATATCAGGGATCATTCTTTCAATATACTTTCCCTACTGTCATAGAATGGCTGGACAAAGCGGCAGAACAGGATTACAGGACTAAATTAAAGCAGATATATAAGAAGGATATAGATATGATTGAAAAAAGCCTTTCTGTTGTAAATAAAGTGGTTTTTTCAATGGGAGAGGTATAAAGTAAAAAAATTTAATATAAATGTTAGCTATATTGATTGCATTTAGCACACTATTTGTATTAAGGATAGAGAAAGTGCGTTTTTTTAAAATTCAAACAATTAAACAAAAAGAAGATGGGAAACGAGATGGTGAAGGAAGTCGATGCAAAAGCAATGACGGAGTTTTTGGAAGATCAGGGAGGAATAGTGGCAAAGGCCGAAAAGCCTCAGATTCAAAGTGCCGCAGACTTTTTCAGGAAGTATGTTCCGGAATATGACAAAAAGGAAGAAATGTCAGATGTCAGAAAGAATCCTTTAGGACAGGTTAATGAAAACATGGCTGAAAAACCCCAGCCTGCAAAAACCGGATTAGGCTCATGGATTAAAGAAAATCCCCTTCAATCATTGCTTGTTGGTGCTTTGATAGGCGGAGGGATTTATGCACTGTATAAGCACTACAATAAGGAGGAGAAAACTAAAACAAAGAAAAAATCAGAAAAAGGAAAGGAGAAGAAAAAAAGAAAGAGCCTGAAAGAACTATGGGACGAAAAGGACATAGAAAATGAAAATCCGTCCTCTGCTCAGAAGGAAAATGACGAAGAAGAGGAATTGAATGAGGCAGTTGGTAATGAATCATCCTATTCAGATGAAAAGACAGAATCAATATCCAGAAAGGATCTTGGTATTGGCATTACTGCTGCTATCGGTGGAAGTATTATCGGGGCTGCTTTAGGAGACGCTTCTCTGATCGCAGGTATTCCTGTGGCAATTGCCGGTATCTATAAATCAAATTTAGGACTTGCACTGGCAGGGGCAGGAATGGCATTAGCAAGCGGATATAAAAATGGAAAGGAGGAAAAAAATGAGAGCCTAATTATTCAGGCATTTAATAGAGTGAAAATTTATCTGGGCAATTTATTTCAAAACCTATTTGGTCTGTTCATATCAGAAGAAAAGCCAGAACCAGGTTCAGTAAAAACAATGCTGGGATATATAAAACCGAATGTTTATCAACCAATAAATAATAAAAGATGAGGAGAAGCAGAATAATAACAGACGATGAAAAATTCTATGAAGTTCTAAAAGATGAAATTCAGGAAAGTGTGCGTGAAGCAGTAAGTGAATTACTGTTGGAGTTAAAACCCTTGCTTGGAGGAATGCCTGAGAAAGAAAAAACAAATTCTATTGCTATTACTTCCACAGAACGTGTAAGTACATCAGAAGTAAAGCGACGATGGGGCAAGAGCAGAACCACCATCAGAAAATGTTGTAAAGAACAGTCCATTCGCCCAGCCGGGAAATTCGGAAGACAGTTTCTTTATTCATTTGATGATATGGTCAAAATTTTTGGGCATCCCATCCATTGAAGGGAGCATGATTGAGTAGTTGGGTTA
Source organism: Cytophagaceae bacterium (assembly GCA_035568055.1). Lineage (GTDB taxonomy): Bacteria > Bacteroidota > Bacteroidia > Cytophagales > Cytophagaceae > DATMOV01. The sequence goes on along the minus strand of DATMOV010000283.1, from coordinate 1,338 downwards.
GTGTGTTGAAGAAAAATATGAGGGGAGATTATGTTGGAAAATTCTTTGAATGCAAAAGAGTCGAAGGGGCTTTCTTTTGAAAAATGCAAAGTGATTTTAAATAAGAATGGAAAAAAATATACAGATGAACAAGTGAGAAAAATCAGGGATATTTTGTATATTATAGGTAAACTTGATTACACGATTTATCAAACCATCGTAAAAACAGAGAAGGTATGAAGAAAGTAATATTATATGTGAGAGTATCTACTGACGAGCAGGCCAAACTTGGATATAGCCTGGGTCATCAGGAGCTTATCTTAACAAAATTCTGTGAGATAAAGGGTTGGGAAGTTGTGGCCATTTATAGGGAAGATTTTTCAGCCAAAAATTTTGAACGGCCTGAATATTCAAAACTCTTTAAATATTGCAAGGCTAATAAAAGAGATGTTGATTATGTGCTGATAAGCAAATGGGATCGCTTTTCCAGAAATCAAACAGATGCTTTGCAGGAACTAAAAAAACTAACTGCCATAGGAATAGAAGTAAATGCGGCAGAGCAATGGATTGACTTTGCCATACCGCATAATAAAATGATGCTGGCAATTTATCTTACTATCCCTGAAATTGATAATGATGTAAGGGGTATCAATACAAAGATGGGATTGCGAAGAAGCCTGAAATCAGGAAGATTTGTGGGACAAGCCCCGGCAGGTTATAAAAATGAAAGGGATCATGGGGACAAACCTATATTAGTACTGCATGAAATATTTGCTCCACTTGTGAAAGAAAGTTTTGAGCTATTTGCAACAGGGCTTTATGCTACTGATGAATTGCGAAGGATCATGCAAAGAAAAGGATTAAAAGTAAGTAGAACCCGATTTCCTGAAATGCTAAAGAGTGTCCTCTATATGGGTAAGGTTTATATACCTGCTTTCAAAGATGAAGAGGAGGAGGTTGTAGAAGGAGTTCATGAAGCCATTGTTTCTCCTGAACTGTTTGAAAAGGTGCAAAGGGTGCTCAAAGCAAAAGCTACCGGCAAGAAAAAGCATTATGATAAGCTTAATGAAAACACTCCTTTAAGAGCAATGCTTAGTTGTCCCAAATGTGGACATAGAATGACCAGCAGCTCATCTAAAGGAAGGAGCAAACATTACGACTACTATCATTGTCAGCCAGCTTGTGGTGAAAGAATCCCTGTTGAGAAAGCTCATAAAGCTTTAGTGGAATATTTCAATGAAGTTCCTGTCAGACCGGAAATTGCAGACTTATATCTGGAAACAATGGAGCATATTTTCAAAACTGAAGAATCAGGCAATAATAATGACCTTCAGAAATATAAAGTTAGCCTTGAGAATG
>DATMOV010000282.1:0-4283 GCA_035568055.1 Cytophagaceae bacterium | reverse complement strand
TTTGCTGCTTAGAATTGAAAGTCACCACTCCAATGCTTTTATCAGGATCCTGTTTGATCAGCTTAAATATCAGAGCAACAACTTCATCTGCTTCTTTTCTGTTTGTATTATTTTCCCAAATACCGTTTACTTTTAAATATTTAATAGGAGGTTCTAAAACATTCAGCAATTCTGAATCAGGCAAAACCTGAAGTGTATTTTTATAGAAATGAATATTCGAAAAATCGATGAGCTCAACAGATTTGCTTCTGTAATGGCTTCTAAGCTGAACTTTCATTAAATATTTTTCGGAAAGTTCAAGCAATGAATCGGCTTCTATATCCGCACTTTCATCTTCACCTTCTTCCCATCTAAGCTGGTAAAGATCGCTGGGACTGAGCTGCTGGCTATCACCGGTGATCATGACCTGACGCGCTCTGTACATAGCCGGGATCCCCCGTTCCGAAAAACATTGAGAAGCCTCATCAAAAATGACCAGGTCAAATATCTGCTTCATAGGAAATATCGCAGAAACAGTTTCAGGCGAAGTCATCCAGCATGGAATCAGATTAAAAATTTCATCTGAATAATTTTCCATCAGCTTTCTTAAGGGCCAGACCTTTGACTTCTTGCTTACCTGATGCTTCATATCACGATAGGTGACCATATTGCTGAGCCGGTTAAAATCAAGGTCCTTGTATGTTTGCTCCCTGGCCCGAAGCAAGACTATATCTTTACTTACTTTAAGCTTTTCTTTGATCTTCTCCTGTAATTCTGTTTCCATTTGCTCCATCTTCAAAGAAGAAACGGAACGCAGCTGCGGATATTTTGCTTCTATATTATCGATCCATTCGAGGTAAATAGTATTGCGAAAAATCTTCTCTACGGATGAAACAGTTTTTTCTTTTGACCCATCCAGCAGTTTCTTCATCGCATCCCTCTCATACGAAAGAAGATTTGCTTTTATTCTGTCAAACTCCACCAAAGACTCGAAATCCTTTTTCAATACTTCTTTTAGCGCAATGGAATATTCATAGTCGCTCAGTATTTTGGTTATTTGTCGTGGAGTATAGAATTTCAGCCACATCTTTCTTTCTTCAGAAACCTGCTTAATACTTTTCAGAAAGAACAGAAGCTTCTCCTTTAATTCTGCATAACTGATATTGCTGATATTCAAAAAATCTTTGAGTCCGCGTAACTCTAAAAGCGTTTCTTTTGCCGCCACTGCATTGTGCTGATAATAGATCCAGTCCTGAAAAGAATTTGCTTTTTTATCTATTGGCACATCCAATAGCCAACCGGATTCTTTAAGCGCGGTAAGGTTATGCTCGAGGTTCATACGGTTGTCAACTTTCCGTATAAGTTCTTCAAAGCCTGCTTTATTCCATTCCAGCTTATTAGCTACGAATATCCTTTTTACAGAAAATTTATCTTTGGAAAATAATTTCCATAAGAACCATTTTAAAAAATCTTTCCTTGCCTGCCAGGCCTTTTCAAAGGCTTTTTGAAAATCGCCCAGCTGCTCAGACGAAAGGGTTTCTTCCAGCCCTTCGTCCTTAAAACACTGTACAATCTGCCGTTCAGTAATGATCAGCCAATCTTTGTCGGTGTTTTTATTGACGATATGGACGAAATTTCTGTACGTTCTTTCATCGTCCAGCAGGTAAATCATCTGCTGTATCTTTTCTTCTCTTTCCAGATACCATTCAAAATCTTCCATATCGAATGATGCGGTCATCCTCTCCCTGATCTGCTCTGAAATTTGTGCCTGAAAGAATGGGATATGATCTAAGAAATAGTTGAGTCTTTTCAGATCACTAACATTCATGTCTTTGAAAGAAATGCGATCATTCCAGATATACTCACTCTTATCAAATTTCAGCGAGTAAGGGAGATAGCTTCGAATAATTTTAGAAAATTTTTCAATTCCTTCCGATTTGAAAAATTTAAATTCCTGTTTCAGATTTACAGATCCGGCATCGTGACTGCTAAGCAGATATAATTCCTTGACAGATATCCCACAATCTGACTCGTCAAAAAGTGCCCGCCTGAAATCTTCAAGCTCTTCGCTAAGCTGATCAATTTCTCTGGATGCCTGGACAAAGCTCCGCTCCAGATTAATGCTGTCAAGATTATTATTTTTGGATTTATATTCATCCAGCCTTTCCACCTGATCATGCAAATGCTGATATATGCCTTTTCTGTCATTTCGGAAGTCATGAACCAGGGCGGCAAAATCATGCAGGCTTTTTTCTTTCAGTCGCCCATATACCACATCAAGCGCTGCCCGTTTCTGACAAACCACCAGCACTTTCTTGCCTCGCGCTATATAATCCGCTACGACATTGCATATCAATTGTGATTTGCCAGTGCCTGGCGGACCCTGCACCACCACTGAGTTTCCTTTTTTCAGTGCTTTAATGGCATTCTCCTGCGAAGCATCCAGCTTATATGGAGTGAATGTTTGCTCTTCCTTGATTTTATGAATAAAAGTGAAAGATGAATTTTTCATACCTTCCAGATCTCCAAGATCAGAACGGGAAATGAAAAAATCTTCCAGGTCTGAAAATAAATTATTTTTGATCAGTTCTTCATAATCGGGAACGAGTGAAGAACCTGCCTGTGGAAAAATACCCAGCACTGCTTCGGGATGAAGAATAAGATCTCCGTTTTTATATTTTTGTTCATACTCCTGTTTTTTAAAATGATCAAATGGAAGAATTTTATTAACAAAGATCTCCTGGTTGAAATTTATATTCACAGGACTTTCTTTCAGCATCTGGTAGACAGAAGTTCTGAAAATCTGACTGTCGGGATCTGCGTTCTCAAAGTTAGTTTCAAGAAAATCATCTTGCAGCTTCATTTCGTTGAAATAAGAGTAAGCCAGCAGAAAACTTTTATTGAAGGAAACATTCACTCCTTCTCTTTGAATCAATTTCCATTCGTTGTTCTGCACTTCCAGCTTCACAGGAAAAAATAGCAGAGGGCATCTGACAATAGTACCTTCTGCAAATTTACCTCTTACAAAAGGCCAGCCTACATAAAGATCGCATGCGCCGCGTTCTTCGAGAATAAATTTATCACGCCTGGCGATCTTATTTAATCTTTTGCTGATTTCATTGATGCTCTCATTTCTGGGATCATGTACATCACATAAAGAGATTTTTTCTTTACCCGCTATCAGTGATTCAATAATAGAAAAAGATCCGCCTTTTAAAATATGATCAAGCGCATGTAAGGAAATATCCTGTTCGGCGGATTGACGCAGCAATACCAGGGAGCGGTTATTCCCACTCAGGTTGGTCAATCTTTTTAAATATGATTTTAATATCGAATGCATTGAATTCTAGAAATGTAAAAATTACCCGACATTGTCTGCTTCAGGTTGCATGAGTATAACGCGTAAAAAAGTGAAATGTTGGGGTTGTCAGCAATCAGATCCTTGTATATGTATAAAGTCTGTCGCCCATCATATCATTAATATTGATCAGCGTGCCATAGAATTCAGGCCGTTTAACACCACTCTTAAATTCTTTTTCACATTTAAAAGCTCTTATCTCATCCCAGACATGTAAATCTATAAAACTTTGGAAAAGTTGTGTGCCGCCTTCCACGATCAGCGACTGCACTTTTCTATGGTAAAGATCTTCCAATATTGACTCCACTATTTTTTTCCCTGGGTCAATCTTCACATACTCAAGTTGATCCACTTGTTTATGCTTAATGAAGTTATAGCACAAAGTCCTTTTGGAAGGATCAAAGATATCAAGTGTTTCCGGAAGCTGGAGGTTTTTGTCTATGACTATCCTCAGAGGATCCTCACCTGACCAATCCCGCACATTAAGCTTTGGATTATCGTAACTGGCCGTATTCTTTCCCACCATAACCGCATCTTCCTCGGCCCGCCATTTGTGGGTTATCTTTCTTGAAAATTCATTACTGATCCACTTCGAGGTAAAATCCTCTTTGGCAATGAAACCATCACTCGTCTCGGCCCACTTTAAAATAACATAAGGCCTTCGCTTTTCCATGAAAGTAAAAAAACGCCTGTTAAATTCAAGTCCGCGCTCTTCCAGCACACCGGTCACCACCTGAATTCCAGCAGATTTTATTTTTTCAATACCTTTGCCACTTACTAATGGATTAAAGTCTGTATTACAGATTACTACTTTTTGAAATTGAAACTGCACGATCAGATCAGCGCATGGAGGCGTGTGTCCATGATGGGCGCAAGGCTCAAGATTCACATAGAGAACGGCATCTTTTAAATCATCTTTATTGATGACAGAATTTATGGCATTGAC
>DATMOV010000281.1:0-5711 GCA_035568055.1 Cytophagaceae bacterium | reverse complement strand
GTCTTTGCGGATGAATTCTTTTTCATAAGGGGTTATAAATCCCTTTAGTATAATTTCCTGGATAGCCAGATTGTCCCGATCCAGAAATTCAGGAGGGGTGATGTCAGCCCAGCTTATTTTCCTTTCTTCAAGATCTTCTTTAGTATAACCGATAATGTTGAAAAATGCATTGTTGGCTTCTATAATCCGCTCCAGACTTGAGAAAGCAATTCCGATCATATTGGATTCGAAGATCCCTCTGAATTTTGCTTCGCTCGCCTTAAGAGCATTTTGGGTAGCTTTTTCATTCGTAACGTCTTTGATGGAAGAAACTGTCGCCATCCCATCGGGTAAGTTAATGTATGTAATCTCCGAATTGAGTAGAAAACGGGATTTATCCTTTTTAACCCCCATCAATTCGTAAAAAGTCGGAACCTGACGACCTTCGACTTTGGCTTGTATATTTGCAAGGACTTCCTCATGGAAAACAGGGTCTATCAGATTAAAAATGGAGGTCCCAATGAGCTCACTGGAAGTATATTGAAAAAGTTTCTGGTAAGCTTCATTGACAAGGAGATGAATTCCATTCCTGGAAATCCCCATCGGTACGGATATTTTTTCGAACATGAGCCGGAATCGCTCCTCAGATTTTTTAAGGTCCAGCTCGGAGGTCCGCTTTTTTGTAATATCTATAAAAGTGCCAATGAACCCTTCCAGATTCCCATTCTTTGAAATAATCGGGGATCCGCTGACCAGAAGGTTTCTTTTCCCGCCATTTGCCCTGATCAGTTCAACCTCATAAGTGGAACTGATACCCCCTGCTCTCTTAGCATGCTCGTTTTTTATGAACAGCAGACTCTCCTCTGTAAAAAAAGAGTGGAAAGTTTTGCCTGCTATATCGTCTTTGGATTTTATATTAAGGATCTCGCACATTGCCGGGTTCATGTATTCGGAATAACCGGCGGAGTTGATCTGCCATATACCTACACCAGCGTTTTTTGTTAAGACCTCATATCTTAATTTGTCTCCCTCTGAACTACTATTGGTTGATTCGGTTGCCACACGTTATGAATGATCAGCTTATTTATACAATAATTTAGAAATTTTCCCCCATCAAAAAAAATGATCGGGACAAAAATTCCCATCAAGAAGATCTTTTTGTTCTTAATGGAATGAAAGCTAGATTAATACTACTGATGACTATTTTGGTGTTTGTTTTTAATACAGATAGTTCTCACATCAAAAGTTCTTTTGTGTATTCCGCATCGATGATAATATCATCCTCTCCCACATTGTCAAAAGGATTTTCCAGATGGTCCTGAATATTATCCAGGCTCACCAGAATGAAACTATATAATACAGGCATCACATATTCCAGTTGAGCGGAGAAATCGTGAAACGTACTGGCAAAATAGGGACCGTAAATTATAGGAAAAATATAAATGAATACTTTGCTGTAGGCTCGCAATGTAATCGGTGTGCTGTAATTATGCACGATCTTCATATTGTCGAAAGCGATAATAAGTTTGCTTATATACTGGCTTATGCGGGAAATCTCACCACTCTGTACACCATGGCTTCGCATTTCCATGGTTAAGCCCGACAATTGCGAAAACAACCCATATAGCTTTTTTTCATTTTTAGCCCATTCCTCTCCGCGTTGGCCTTTAAACATTTCCCTCGCAAGTGACATGATTTCAAAAATCAAATTCCGTACACGTTCGGGAAGCTTATTTTCTTTATCAGGAGTAGGCCAGTCCCGCATGGCATAATAAATAGCGATAATATGTCCTTTAAAATCGGAGTAACGTTGCAATGCTGTTTCTCTCCGGGTAAAAGCGGCTCCTATAGAAAAAACTACAGGAAAAACAATGGCAATTCCCACCAGCATGTCCGGAAACTTGGCCGTTAATCCATAGGTAAAACAAAGATAACTGGAAAGCAGCGACAGCGCTGTAACTATAAAGGTTTTGTAATTAATAATTAAGGAAAAACTTTTTAACGTTTGTTTCATGAGACAATATAAAAACAGTTCAATTGTAAATATAATAGAACTGTCCGTCATTTTTATCTCTCAATGTCAGATGCTTCTTTTCGAAGTTTTTGTGAAGGGAAATGGCCTTTGTCAATAAATAAGGTGACTATTACTTCTTTCTTCCTCAAATCTTATGGTTTAGGATAATACATGTCCCATTTTGGGGCAGAGGGAGAAACACCAGCCTAATTATCTGAGAAATTATATAACATAAGTTCTTCACCGGCCATTTTGGAATATTCAATTTTCAATTGCTCGATGGTGAATATGAATTTAAGACTACAGTTATTTAAAATTGAATCTCCCAGAACTAAATATCCAAAACTTCCCTTTTCGATCAATATCACAAAGGCTGATCTTTTTCTGAAAAATGTTAATCCTGAGTCAGAATCGCTCACTTTCAACTCTTTAAAGCCAACTTTTAATAGATTTTTTTTCGACAACGATTTTTCCATACCCAAAAACAAATCTATCTATTGGCCTTGCGTAATGAAATACTTATTTTTCAGTATTTTTAAAGCAAAATTTTTTATCTATTTAAATTTCAATTTTTTATATGAAAAGCAAGACAGATTGGGCAAGCGATTTTTACGGTAATTTATTGGAGCTGATTGATAACACCCTGCCGGAAAAAGTTACATCAAATAATAGATCAGATCCTTCCGGAATTTTTGGAAACAAGGAGTTTAATTCACTTTTTGAGTCTGCTCCGGGAATTGTATGCATATACAATTTCCAGTCAAAGCAATATGAGTTCTTCAGTAAAAATGTAAAGAACATACTAGGATATGACGCTGAAGATTATCTTAATGGTGGGCTGGCTTTTGGAATGTCAACATTCCATGAGGCCCATGCAAAAATTTTTTCGAACAGGATTCTGCCATTAATGCTGCAGAATATTAATCAGTATGCCATCTCCAAAGAATTAAAGAATGTTTCCTTTGATTACTCTTTTAAGGTAAGAACCAAAGAAGGTGAATACCTATGGTTTTTGCAGCAAATGAATTTTATTGAAACGGATGAACATGGTTATCCATTTCTGAGTGTCCTGTTTATGATCAATATTGACAGCGTAAAGACTGATAATTATATAACATTCAAAGTAAATAAAAAGGATGAAAGGGAAATCTTTCAAACTATTTTCACTCAAAGTTATGTCGTTGATGAAGAATTTCTTTTTTCCGAAAGAGAGCTGGAAATTCTACAGTTATTATCTGAGGGGAAATCCAGCATGGAAATTGCGAACTTGTTATTTATCAGCAAACATACTGTAAATACTCATAGACAGAATATGCTGGAGAAAACTTCAGCTAAAAATACTATTGAACTATTGAAGATCGCTTTAAAAGACGGATTAGTCTGACAAAGAAACCTTTTAAGTAATCGTACATTAATTATTCTCTATTCTTTTCCCATTATTTGTCTTACTAATTCAGGGACTGAGTTGAAAGTGAACAGAGAAAAATTCGGAGAAGGCGTGTCATTCAATTGTCCGGTCTTATCATCCATGAGCAGATGTATATGCTGATTATCCTTTATTGAGTATACTGCTGAATATTTGTCATCCTGAATTTTATACTTTACCACTTGTCCCTCGAAATTTATTTTCACTATAAGAATATTAAATCCGGAAGCAGAGCTAAATGCTTTAATTGTAGTGAAGCCATCATTCTCAAATTCTTTAAAAAGAGCTATGCAGACAAATCCTTCACCCGTCTTGATTACGTCAAGGAGGCTGCCATTCATTCTTTTTGTAATACTCTTTAAAGCGAGGCCTGTGTGATCCAGAAATTGAATTGAAATGGCTTCCACGATATCGATATTTTGCTCCGCAGAGTCACCTTTGAATATCAGAATATAGTTATCATTTATTTCATCATAAATAATTTTTCTGGCCGGAGCATTTTTTTCTATCTTTTTATTGAAGGCTTCCTTTCCGTCTTTATTCAATTTTACGATGGTATTGAAAGATGCTGCCAGGTTTTTCGTAAAAATATTGGCCACGCAGCCTTCTTCGGTAACTTCCAGGGAAGTTATTATATCATTTCCATAATTTGTACCAGGCTTTAGATCATACGTTTTAAACCATTCAACACGCCTGGATTTCCCGATCCTGGCTATATAAACATAAGAAGTCTTTAATGCAGGATTATTGATGGTTCCCGCTGTGTAAATGTTTCCCTCTTTGTCTTCCTTAATAAATTTTGCTTTTATTGGAGACTTGTTGCTTTTACCGGATGTATATAATGGAACCTCTGATTTGCTGTATGTGAAATATCTGGTGGTATCAGAAAATTTATTAAGCTGGTTAACCATGAAAACAAGATATTTCTTTTCAGTTTCTCCTTTTTCTTTTCTGATAAATTCCGTTTCTTTCTCAAGATATTTCTTCATTCCTTCCTGCGAATTATATTTTCTGAAATACGTGCTGTATTTCTTTAGTTCGCGGGTTAAATCAAAATTGCTGCAAAGGTTGAGTATAGTATCGCAGCCATGAATCAAATCAATGGATTCCGAGAAGAAATTCGTTTTTCCTGAAAATACTCTTTGAGAACAGGTATCGGTGGAGTTAAATGCTTGGTTATTAAATTTTAATAAATAATTCTTCTGCTCTTTGTATGATAATAAATGAAGCAGAAAAGAATTAAAATCATATTTATTAAGAAGTACAATCAAACCCTGATCAACCTTATATAATGAAACTGTGTCAATTCTCCCTCCTTCAGAAAGCAGAGAAGTTGTTATGCTTAATTTTTCCTCACTCACTTTGATTTTCTCCCTAAGCGATTTTATATCTGATTCTATAGTTTTGACAACGCTATTTGTCCACCCGGAATAATCCCACAGCAGGATCTTGTCAGATAAAAATTCACTCCCCGATAATCCATCAAGCCGGAATGTTTCAATCTTTCTTATTTCATATTCCGGATGATAGTTTTTTAAAGGATAAGCCAGCAGTATTTTCCGCAGCAGGTTTAAGTATGTTAAAGAGGAATCATAAGAATACCCGATTTTTTTTATTTCGGTTTTCAAAGAATCATCTGACATCAGATATAGCTCTTTTAAAGAATTAAAATCAGTATTGATTTTTACATAATGTGTATTTGCGAAGGAATAATTCTCTGAAGCTTTGGAAAAGCAATTGAAGATAAGTTTTATATTAACCAGATGATTTTTAAAAAAGTCAATGTTAGAATCTAAATTCCTCCTGATTTTATTCATCAGAATTATTTCGTCGTCTTTAGATTTCTTTTCTTCTGCTGTAAGCAGAAAATCATACATCTCCATATTCTTCCTGATTTCCTTCTCAGTGATCAGCCTTTTAGATTTGATGAAATAGAATAAAGCGGAATCGGATAGCTTTACACTGTTGTTAAATTCACGTAAAGGATCAGACTTTCTTGCCATACCGGAAAAAATTCTTGCAATGGTAAAATGCGCGTGTGCATGGGCGGTATCTTGTTTGATAAATGTTTTCAGCAAAGGATAAATCGTCAAAGAGTCTGAAGTGAGCAGTTGTTCCTGAATATCTTTATACTTAAGCTTCTGGCTTAGCAAAGGCTTTGCTGATAATAACAGGAGCAAGAGTAAGGATCCTAATTTCATTTCTAATTGGTTTGAAGTATTTTTAATTCCAACCTTCGATTTTTTAACATATGCTCTTCTGTGTCATTAGCTACTACCGGCTGCGTCTCTC
>DATMOV010000280.1:0-2146 GCA_035568055.1 Cytophagaceae bacterium | reverse complement strand
CGGGATCAGTTCTTCCCCAGGTTGAAAAATAAGTTTTACAGTGCCTTCGAAACCATCTCTCAGTTCTGATAAAATTCTGGCTGTGCCAAGCAAAGACGAAGTATGAACATCATGCCCGCAGGCGTGCATCACTCCTTCGTTTTTTGATTTATAGGGAACATCATTGGTTTCGGTAATTGGCAATGCATCCATGTCGGCACGAAGCGCGATGGTTTTCCTGTCAGGGTTTTTTCCTTTAATAATTCCAACGACACCGGTTTCCGCTACATTTTCCTGCACATCGATGTTGAAGCCTCTCAGTTTTTGAGCGACATATTTGCAGGTATTGAATTCCTTAAATGAAAGCTCAGGATTGGCATGCAGGTGTCTTCTGTCGGCAATAACTTCAGAAGAATATTTTTTTGCCAGCTCTTTGATCCTGGAGGAGATATTCATCACTGTATTTATCTAGGTCTAACAATATTAATTCTGGCAGGTACGAGTATTGCGTTTTGAAAATAATCCTTCAGCTTTACAAAAGCGCCATTCGCTTCAAGACGGTCTGTGTAATCACCGACTGTAACTCTGAATACCGGCTGACGAAAAATCGGGTACACATCAACATCAGGGATAATATCCAGCACCTTGTCTCTTGCCATATTGGCCTCTTCTCTGCTGGGACCGGAGTAAACCTGTATTCTATATCCCTCCGCAAATCTTAGATTCTGATTTTTCCTGGATATGCTATCCATTTTTAGACCTAATTGTTTGCTTATATCTTTTGAAGGAACAATGGTTTTAGTCTTAGTAGAAACATCTGTTTTCGGCTTGTCTTCTGTAACCTGGTATTTTAGCCTTGACGCGCTAAGGTCTTCTTCATACTTCACATCTTTCTGGCGATGATTATCCTTTCGGGACTTCTGTGACTTGCTTACTGTGCAGGAGCTCATGGTCAGGATAGCTGACATTAATATCGGCAGAAAAAATTTTGTTCCAGGCATATTATTCAATGATCACGCATTTGTTCTTTTTAAGATCTTCTTCTATGGTCTTATACTTCACATCTTTCTTAACACTTCCATCAGAATATTTCACAGATACCCGGTCGTTTCTGTTGGCTACTTTCTCTGATTTTGCAGGCATTATTCTTTCTTCGGCAGGCCTGTTGTTTTCAATTCTAGGGCCACCACCACTTAAAACCGATGAGGCTTCTTCTTTCTTTTCCTTATAATTGCGCTTTTGTTTTACTTCTTTTGCCTCATGCACGTCGTCTTCATCGTTTACAGGCAGATCAGCTTTAAAGAGGAATGATATGGTATCTTCATTCATTTTGGACACGAATGCCTTAAACATATTGAAGCCCTCAAATTTATATACCAGCAGTGGATCTTTTTGCTCCAGGTAAGCGTGATGCACAGCCTGCTTTAAATCATCCATTTCTCTCAGGTGTTCTTTCCAGGCCTGATCTATCAGCATCAGTGAACTGAATTTTTCAATGGAAGTTCTCAATTCTCCGCGGGAAGGTTCCAGCAATGCTTTCAGATTGGCCACGACATTAATCTGTTTTTTGCCGTCAGTAAATGGGATTACGATAGTTTCTACCGTAGCGCCTTTATTCTTGTGTATATCCCTGAATACCGGCAAAGTTTTTTCAACAAGTATCTTAGTCTTTTTTGTATAAAAATCCTGCGCTTCATTGTAAAGCCTGTTAGCGAGCATTTCTATCTTGCCTTCACTGAATTCCTTTTCGGTAATTGATGTCGTGATACCCAATGTGCTCATTACCTGAAGAAGGAAGTTGTCATAATTTCCGGCTGCCTGGGTATTGATGATCATTGATTCGCATGTATCATATATGGTGTTCATGATATCAAGTTCCAGCCTTTCGCCAAAAAGGGCGTTGCGTCTTCTCTTATAAATAAGCTCACGCTGGGAGTTCATAACATCATCATATTCCAGGAGTCTTTTTCTGGTGGAGAAGTTATTTTCCTCCACTTTCTTCTGCGCTCTTTCAATGGATTTGCTGATCATAGAGTGCTGGATCACTTCGCCCTCTTTCAGTCCCATTTTATCCATGAGGCTTGCAATCCTGTCGGAACCGAAAAGCCTCATTAAATTATCCTCAAGACTGACAAAAAATTGCGATGAACCCGGATCACCCTGTCTT
>DATMOV010000279.1:0-3439 GCA_035568055.1 Cytophagaceae bacterium | reverse complement strand
ATCCTGCTATGAATACGGTAATTACCAGGAATATAAAATAATTAGTAAAGCCTACTCCCACTCCTCCATAAAATCCATTGATCATCATTGCTACCATCGGGAACATACCAGAAAGTGGCGTGAGACTGTCATGCATTGAATTCACGGAACCATTGGAAGTCACCGTTGCGCAAATGCCCCACAAAGCTGACGCCGCTGAACCGAATCTTATTTCTTTTCCCTCCATGCTTCCAAGAGATTGATCAATTCCCATTTTAGTGATCTCCGGATTACCCTGCATCTCATAATATACTGTTGGAATCAGAAGCAATAAAAATCCAGCTGTCATTACACCAAAAATAACCCATGAGAGTCTTCTTCTATTTATAAAATATCCAAGCGCAAAAACCATGGCAATGGGAATAAATATAATAGCCAAAGTCTCAAATATATTGGTAAAATAATCAGGATTCTCCAGCGGGTGCGCAGAATTTACTCCAAACCATCCTCCCCCGTTAGTTCCAAATTGTTTTATACCAATCATACCAGCAGCCGGGCCCCGTGAAACATGTACGGTATCTCCCTGGACACTTATAAAAGTATCCTTCCCTTTAAATGATGCAGGAGTGCCGTTGAATGCAAGTATTATTGCCAATATGATTGATAAAGGAAGCAATATTCTTGTGCAGCTTAAGAGAAGATAATTGAAGAAGTTTCCAAGCGCCTGGGTTGTTTTTTCAGCAAAGGCTTTAAACAAAACAACCAATGCAGCCATCCCTGTTGCGGCAGAAACAAATTGAAAGAAAAGTACTACCGCCAGTTGAGTGAAATAGGTTACCCCGGACTCTCCCGAATAGTGCTGTAGATTAGTGTTAGTTATAAAACTGATGGCTGTATTGAATGCCAGATGTGGGCTCATGGAAGGATTCCCATCCGGATTTAAAGGCATCCATGACTGATTCATCAGCGCGAACATGGCCCATACAAACCAGATCATATTGATAGAAAGCAAAGCAACCAAATGTTGCTTCCAGTTCATTTGCCTGGTCGCATCAATCCCGGAGATTCGGAAAATAAACTTTTCCAGCGGAGCCATAAAGTCAAAAAGGGTTTTATCTCCTTTGTAAACTTTAGCTATATATTTTCCAAACGGTATTGCCAGCAGCACCGTGAGGGCGTAAATAAAAATGATACCTGTTAGTTCTGAATTCATGTGTTTAAATTTTTCATTTTAAATTGTTACTTGAGATATCTGACCTCTAAAACTTTTCCGGTTTTATCAAAACATAGAAAAGATAGCCAAATGTTATTCCTGCGATTGCCAATATTATTAACATCATAATCTTTTTAGTTTATATGTTCTCAAAGAAGTCGATTGATTTAAGAAACAGCCAGAAACAAGCAAGGCCCGCTCCGGTCAGCAATAGTCCATATAGTATTTCCATATTTTTTTAAATTGTTTTATTCCTTATGCCAAAGGCTATGCCATCAAATTAAAAGCAAGAGTTTGTTGCTTGTAAAATATTGATATACAAACCTTAGAAAAGGATTATTGTTAAAGAGTGGTATTCTGGGAGAAAAGTAAAGTGAATCAAAATGAGAGGGCATCTTCTCATTTTGATAGATCAGGAGATTTTGTACTCCTCAATTTTTCTGTAAAGAGTCGCGACCCCTATACCCAATAATTCAGCGGCTTTGGTCTTATTTCCTTTGGTGAGTTCAAGGATTTTTCTGATATGCTGTTTTTCTATAGAAGCAAGATCCAGAGAATCTACCTTAACTTCTGAAGAGTCCTGAAGTTCGGAAGGCAATAAATCAGCACTAAGCATTTCGCCTTCGCAAAGGATAATAGCACGTTCCATCATATTTTTGAGTTCGCGGATGTTTCCTTTGAAAGAATAAACTTTGAGTCTGGCAATAAATTCCTTTTCCATTCCCTTTACCCTTTTATTAACATGATGTGCACTTATTGGAAGAAAGTATTGGGCGAGCATTTCGATATCACCAGATCTTTCCCGGAGCGATGGGAGTTGAATATTAAAAGCAGAAAGCCGGTAGTAAAGGTCCATTCTGAAATGCTCCTTCTCTGCTTCTTTCAGGAGATCACGATTGGTTGCAGCAATAACCCTTACGTTTACTTTTGTTTCTTTGGTGTCGCCTGACTTAATAAAACTGTGTGTTTCCAATACTCGCAGAAGCTTTGCCTGAAGATCCAGATTCATTTCGCCTATCTCATCTAAAAAAATAGTTCCGCCATTCGCTTCATCAAACAAACCCTTCTTGTCTTTAATGGCTCCGGTAAATGCACCCGCCTTATAACCGAACATTTCAGATTCAAGCAGATCTTTCGGAATAGCGCTGC
Organism: Cytophagaceae bacterium; assembly: GCA_035568055.1. Lineage (GTDB taxonomy): Bacteria > Bacteroidota > Bacteroidia > Cytophagales > Cytophagaceae > DATMOV01. The sequence goes on along the minus strand of DATMOV010000279.1, from coordinate 1,098 downwards.
AATTCACCGCTACGAAGGACTCCCGTTTTCTCGGACTTGCATAATGTATGGCTTGCGCGAATACTTCTTTCCCTGTTCCTGTTTCTCCAAGAAGTAAAACAGTAGTATCTGTAACGGCCACTTTTCCGGCAAGGTCAATAGCTTTATGAATGGCGGGAGAATTACCAATGATGTTTTCAAAACTATATTTATCACCTATTTTCTTTTCCAGTTGCTGCACCTTCAGCTGCAACTGTGCTTTATCCATTGCGCGGCTCACCGCAGGAGTGATTTGCTCCTCGCCTTCTCCTTTGGTTATATAATCAAATGCTCCAAGCTTCATGGCCTTCACTCCGTCAGGAATAGTACCATACGCAGTCATGACAATAATTTCAATGAGAGGATATTGAGATTTTATTTTAGGGACAAGCTCTATTCCATTTGCATCAGGAAGCTTAACATCAGAAATAACTACATGAATTTCTTCTTTCTCCAACAACTTCAGACCAGAACGCGCATTCCCTGCTTCAAAGACTTTATAATCTTCCAAAGAAATAATTCTGCTAAGCAGACCTCTTAGCTTTTCTTCATCATCGATTATAAGAATATTACCTTTACTCATTAAAAAAATATTAGACTTATATAACAGACAAAAATAAAGAAAATAATTCGGTTTGAATTTCTAATGCGCATTTGAAACCTTTATAAAGCTAAATATGACAAGATGCCATGAAAAAATAAGATAAATATTGTTTTTCTTTGGGTAGTAGGACGAATTTTTGAGCGATTTTCTGTGATTGCCGTAACTGATTTAAATCCAGCAGCGTAGTACTCCTTTTAAAGAAATCATAAAACGCGATTCTTGTCAGCACTTCATATATATATATATATATATATGAGGAATATATTAGTTTATAACCACCCTTTCCTTTTAAACCAAAGATAATTTCCTAAGGATAGCATTGCCATAACGCCTAATACTATCGGATAACTTAATTTCATTTTTAACTCCGGCATAAAGTCAAAATTCATTCCATATATCCAACGATAAAAATAAGAGGCATAAAAAATATTGAAAAAACTGTAAGTACCCTCACGACCTCATTTGTCTTTTGAGTA
>DATMOV010000278.1:0-3716 GCA_035568055.1 Cytophagaceae bacterium | reverse complement strand
TAAATTATCACTGATACCAATTTTTAATGATGGTGCATATATAAGAGCTCAATACCATGAAGCTGAATTCTACTATCAGCTGCATAGAGATTTTATCTTATCAATGTACCTGGGATATGAAATTGTAAAAGGCAATAAATTTACCGACCTCAATGCAGCAGGAAAGGCAAGGGATCAAAAAAATGAAGCGCTGGGAATTGGCTTTGACTGGTCTTTAAGCTCTGCTACATCTCTTTTCTTCAGGCAAAGATGGTTCTCTTTTGAGGACAAAAACTTTGCCGGTGAAAAATTCAATGGCCATGAGGCTACCGTTGAACTAAAAATATTCTTTTAATACATAAATTTAAAAATTACAATGAACAGGAATTTAATAATCCTTACACTTTTTGCAGTAGCTTTTGCTTCTTCTGTATATGCACAGGATGATAAAGTAAAGTTTAGCGCCGTAGGGCGTGCACTTGAGCAAAACAGCAAACTGAATGCTACAGATACAATCAACGCACACAGGAATAACGCAGGTCATGCGCTGATAGACCTCGGCATTAATATCAATCCGGATAAAAAGACCGAGATCCTTGCAGTGATGCGCTTGAGAAGCGACCTGAGCGGCTTCTTCGGAGCGGGCAACACTGCCTTTCTCAGGTGGCTTTCTATCAAAGGTATCATCGGAAAAGGCATAGCGTATCAGGTTGGTGATATCCACTTAAAGCTATCTCCTTATACACTTTTCAATAACTATGCAGAAGGATCTGTAAATGAAGCAGCGATTTTCAGCAACCTCAGAAGAGATTACTCTTACTATGAAAATTTTAACAAAGGAAACTACTGGTGGCAGCAAGGTGCTCATACGAATTTCACATTTGCCTTTAAAAGTCCGGTGATGGAAAAAATCAGGATTGATGCATTCGTCCTGAGAAACAGAGCAGCCAACAGCATCTTCGGCGGACCAACAGCGCTTCATGCAGGCGGACGCATGGAAATAAGTCAAAGCAGATTTCTAAACCTTACTGCGAATTACATCAATCTTTATGAAGTTGGCGCGACAACCAGTAGTGACAGCTCGGCCAGAAATCCTGTCGGATCTATTGAGTTGAACAGCAAACTGGTGGATAATGCCGGATTAGGTATTAACCTGTTCGGGGAAACCGGCTTTTCTCAATTAAACTTTGACAAGTATCCCTCTAAACCCACCAATGCAAAAGGTACCTTCTTTGATGGAGGATTAGGAGCAACTCTTAAATCAATAGGATTATCAATAAAAGGATCATACAGATATGTTTCTGCAGATTTCTATAGTTCCGGAGCCCAATCAAAAAGAGTAAACTTCAATAATAATCCTGCCCTGTTCAGAACCTATGGCGATAATCCATTTGCACCGAATACAAGAGGGATCACAATATTTGACCTGGTAAGAGATCCTAATATTTATAATACTCATATTAGTTATCAGCTTCAGGCTTATGACCCGAGACTTGCCAATACCATGCCTTATGGAAAAGCTACCCCGAACAGAAAGGGGCTAGTCTTGGAAACAGTCTGGAAAGATTCCCTTGAAAAAGCACACCTTCACGTAACAGGAGCCTTGCTCAGCGAAGTAAATCCCATAAACTCAACCAACTTTCGAAAATTTACGTTTATGAGAGCAGCGCTGGATCTTAATGTCCATCAGTGGATTGGTTTTAAGAAAAGGATTATTCTGAATGGAGGAATGCAATATGAGCATACAACGAGAAGTGGTACCAGCTCAGAATCCGTAGACCTAAAAAGCATACTTGTTGATGCTGGTGCTGAAATTGAGATATTTAAAAAACTGGACGTTCTGTATGGTATGAAAATGCTGAATTCCAAAGGAAATGAATATCTAACTGTTCGAAATAATTTCAATGCAATTAGCAGTGTACCTACCCCGTTTATTACAAATGGAATACAGAATATGATGGCATTTGGGCTCAAATATAGATTTAGCCCAAATAGTTATCTGACTCTTCAGGATCACATATTTAATTATAAGGATAAATCGAATGACAGCCTGAATTATTCAATCAACCAGGTTGTCATGATGTTCTTCCTGAACTATTAATAGTCTAAAGACAAAGGATATGAAAAAATTGCTTCTATACTCACAGATCTTATTTGTTCTAATTTTATTTTCCTGCAAAAAGAAAGAACGGATAGGCCCATCATTGAATGAGATGAGTGGACCAGTAACAATTACCGCTACTTTTACAGCAAGCAATGCTACACCTGATTTTTCAACGGGTGGCTCTATATACTTCAGTGCTGCATTTCAGAATGATGCTAATTGGATGCTCACATTAACAGGAAACATCAGCGGAGCAGTAAAAACTTTTAAAGGGACGGGGAAAATCATCTCCGCCTCTAATGCTACTTGGGATGGAAGTTCTGGCAATACTTTATCATTCCGTGCTGAACCTGTCACTGCGGTGTTAAATTTTCCCACTGCTTCATCAGCACCTCCTATAGTAGCAACTAGCATTACAATCAATATCACTCCCAAAAATCTGAATGCTTTAGGAAAACTTATAGCTGATTTTCACAATGCAGCAAAAATAAAAGACGCGAATTATACCACTACAATTGATTGGCAAAGCGATTGGGTACCCACAATGGTGGCAGGTTCATTGCCTTTAGTAGATGGCAATTCATATTTAGTAATGAGCGGAACTCCCTGGCAGCCTGGCCAATCTCCTTATATTGACTTTCTTACAATTTACGCTACAGCTGGAGATAGCACTTATGGAACTTATTTTCCGTTGTATGCTGATCCTTCTCAGGTATATTTGAATTTTTACATATATAATTCCTATAATCCACAAGCTCCATTAAGCAATACAAACAACCCTTATGCGTGGCTTCAAGTTAATATTATAGAGGAAGGTGGAGTGACCTGGACATACCAAATTAAAAATCCAACCTGGTTAGGATGGAAATTATTTTCAATCAATTACAATTCATTTATTTCATCCAATTCATCTGTTATACCTAATCCCACCAAAGTAAAAGCAGTACAATTGGTTATCCTTTCTTCAGCTCCGCTGACAAATTTAGCAAGCTATAAGGTGACTGTACCAATTGACCACTTAATCTGGACTTTTAATAAACCTTACCAACCGTAAAATAAAGGGAAGACGTAACAATACGTCTTCCTTTTTTTTGAACGTTACTTTACCCATTTCTGACACTTCAATAATAAAAATCCTCAAACACTTTACATTAACTGTATCGTGGTTTATCTATATCAGGTTTATCCAGATTCCTGTTAGGATGCCTTTCATTTATTAAAGACTCTTCAGATTCCGGATCTGTATATTTCTCCGCCATTTCTAAATTCATTTCGAGTGTTTCAAGATTAATATCTTTAAACCCAGCCATCTCATATCCCGGATCGGATGGCCTTCCTTTTCTGGTTATATAAATACCTTTCTTTAGCATATGTTTCCTTTCCTTTTATTAAAAAACGATCATCAGTTATAAGATGTTCCTTTTCAACATTGAACTATTATGAAAAGAATTTATTCGCTACAAAATGACTATCTGAAGAATAATATCATGATCACTTCACCCAAATCGTTTTAATATTTACAAATTCATGAATGCCGACCGAAGAAAGTTCTTTACCATATCCTGAATTTTTGATACCGCCAAAAGGCAGCCTGGGGTCTGATTTTACCATGCCATTGACAAACACGGAACCG
>DATMOV010000277.1:0-5207 GCA_035568055.1 Cytophagaceae bacterium | reverse complement strand
CCCCATTGTCGAAACCGCATTACTCCCGATGAGATCATTCTGAATAACCCTATCGACATATAGAATACCGAAAGAACCAATGTCAGAGTAATCGCACTTATATCCGGTCTCAAAAGCATGATTGCTCCTGAAATGGCATACAACATCCCGATAAGAAAATGTAAAAAGAAAGCCCGCCATTGTCGTGTTTGTATCCCTTCTACGATCTGTGTTATACCAACTGCACACAAAATGATACCCAATAGAGATACGGATATAATTGTTGCAGCGATGCTAAAACCAAGTGCCAGTGATCCAAGCACCGTTAATAATATTCCTAGTCCGATAATCCATCCCTGATGTTTTTTGAGATACTCCCCTATGTTCACTGGTGAGATTTCTGCATGAGAATTAGCCATAATAATTTATTTTTATCTTATCATTTTTTACCGGCACATTATATACGCCGCTTTCCTTTTAACATATCCTTCTTTACATAAGTGCACCCATCCATTTTTAACGGAACTTAGAATATTTGTTAAGTTATAAGTGAAGATGCAATAGGTTTAAATCCAGTCTTACTATTCAGAAAGTTTAGAAACGCTTATCTCCCCGGTTGGAGAATTGTTCTTTTGCATTTAATGCTCAATAAATTAAAAAAATACTACTTGAAATACTGTTAAATATGTCAAAAAGCAAACCGATAATCGGGGGGTAAATAATTCAAGGCTTTTCACTTCTACTGAACTCATCGTGATTGTGGAGCAGAGAGAACATATAGCGCCAGCCCCGGTGCAAAAATCTGAACCAGCTCGCTACTTTTTCTCGAACTTATTTGCAGCTATTGAGGGTCACCTCTTCTTTTTCATGGCCTCTTTTTTTAGAAGCTCTTTCTTATATTTTAAATAGGCTATTCCTACCCAGCTCCCTATAAGAATAACTAAGATTGCGATTGCAATCATTTCACCAGCCAAACGATGATTAGTGAACCACTCGAAGAATGTATTCAGTAAAGACATAATTTTATTGGTTTAAGTATTAAGTATTTATAACGCATACCATGAGACAATGTTTTATCCAGGCATAAAGATTTTCGTCATAGTTGGCATCCTTCTCTTACTTCCACGCAACCCGCCGTGATTGTCTGGTAGAGGAAACATGCCAGGCTAGCGAAGCAATGGTTAAAGCAAGTCCGGAAGACTTAAAAATCACATTTAACCGAATGAATCAGGGTTAAGGATTTATATCATTTGCAGCAGATAACCGTACAAGTCCGGAATAGAAATCAAAATATTTTGTATTTTAGGGGTTATGAAAGCTCTGGGTTCGGCGCTTTTTTATATCACACTTTATGAAATACTTTTTCTATTCTCTGTTAATAACTTCTTTAGGTTTACTCTCCGCCTGTTCTTCTTCTGGTGTAAAGAGAGAAGAAGCCATAAAAAAAGACACGGCTCAAACTACCATTGTAGAACAACCGAAAATCTCTGAGCCTGTTTCAAATGCTTCTCTGGGATCATTTTCGTACTGGAAAGGCGCACTTAACCCGAAAAATATAGAGCTTACTTTATGGCTCTCTCAGAAGGGTAATATCCTGGTAGGAGAAGTAATTTATACTAAATCGGGCAAACCTATCAAAGTAGCAGGCAAGAAGGACGGTGAATATTATATCATATATGAGTTCGACAAAGCCGGAAATATTACAGGCATTTATTCTTTGCAGCTTGTTAACGATTCTCTGAACGGCAGTTGGCGTTCTCCTCAAAATAAGAAAAGCTATGATTTCAAATCTTCAAACACCCCGAGCAGCCGAATTATGAATGTAGATTCACTTTTCAGGCCCAAGCCTGCTCCACTGGGTAAATATAGGTACTCCTTCGGAGATGAAGGAGGACAAGGGGTTTTTACCTGCGAAGATGTTCTTCAGGATCGTGTTCACCTGCAACTCAATGCTGTCACCGCTGCTCCTGCTTATAACATTGCTACCGTTGATGATACTGTAGCCTTCGGGCTCAGCATGAAAGCCACTGTGCTCGAGTATAAAACCAACGAAGGTGCCTGCCAGTTTAACATCACTTTTTTCGATAACTTTGCCTCCATCGACTATGTCGACAACAAGGCAGATTGTGAATTCGGAAATAATGCATATGCTTCGGGAATTTATTCTAAGGTGAAGTAAAATGATTTATAATCGCGGACTCGATAGAAATAATGCGGCGACTATTATTTTCGATGAACACTGAATACTCTTGATATACTGAATCCAAACCTCAGCATTTTTTTCCACGGCCCATTTGTCATAGGAATAAACTGAGATTCTATCAGCCCCGCTGAATTAGTAAAGTTTAGCTGGAAAACATGTCCTCCTGTTTCAATATCAAACCCGAAAGCGAATGAATTGCTGAAATTATCCGCTGTATTCCCTGGAAGAAGGTAAAAATATTCTGCATTGAAAGAAACCATCTTAAATATTTTGTATCGGCTCCCAAAACCAATTGCAAAAACATCATTCTGTTCCTGAACTGTGGCCACGACATTTCTGTGAATGTAGGTTGGCGATAATTGTAATGAGAAATTTTTGTTGAATTTCCTGGCTATTAATAATTGATTTGAATATACCAGGCGATCGGTAAATGTTATTTTTCTATTCTCATCGGATTTATTGTCGGTTCTTACAGCTAAATTAGTATACAAAACTACTGTAACCAGCATCCTTTCCTTTGTTTGCCTTAATAATTTATATTTGAAAGCTCCATCGTAAGTTTTCTGCAGGCTGCTTCTTCCTACACTTGCAGTTAACCTGTTATTGATACCATAATCAAATCCTAACCTGATCGTCGCGGCATCCAGACCAAAGAAATTATAAAATATATTATTATTTTCTGCATTGAACGCATCAAACCTGTGGCCTATGCAAAACTGAAGAATTCCTTTTCCAGGATTCTCTACAGATTGTCCATTAATAATACGGGTTGCAAAAAAGGCAGCAGTAGAAGGCTCCTTTCTTATTTTGCCTGAAGCATCTTTATTCAATATATCCATTAAAGAATCTTCCTGTGCAATAGTTCTGTAACTTAGAAAAAACAGGAATTGGAATATCATGAATTGCTTTATTTTCATGTGAATATTACTTATCTCAATTATTCAGAGCACCTTGATTTACCCAGGCCTTTATTTTAGCTATGTCACAATCCGGAAGTTTTGGAGCCCCTTCAGGCATTGGTATGACTCCGGCATTATGTTCTATCGCATCAATTAAGCCACATTTAATGTGAGCTTTTAAACTATCGTAACTGTCAAGGTAATGACCTCCCCCAAAAAGTCTGGCGTTTCCAGAATCATGACATTTATAGCAATTTTGGCTAACAATAGGCACGATATTCTTTGCATAACTCACTTTGGAAGTGTCGCAGGGATTTAATACTTCTTCTTTTTTACTTGTGCAACTTTGCATTTCCAGCGAAAGAAAACATAATAAAAGAATGCATACCTGATTTCTTTTCATATTTTATTTATTAGACTTTTACAGTAGACTCTAGATTTAATTATTGTTAAAACATCTGATGGTTTAACACAAATAACTAGGGCTGATTTAGGCTATAGATCTTTTTGGAAGTAGCCCGGATAAAATCAAGGGATCTTCTTCCGGCACCTTCTATAAGAAGAAAAAGGCAGGTAAGCAATTGAGCATATTCCGGACGAATTTCATGAAGCAAGGCCCAGATGCCTACCTGGGGTGGAGAGGGTGGCAGAGGCGAAGGGGAAGTGCCAAGAAACAATGCGATCTTGGTTGAAAGCATCGCTACGATCATTTCTCCAATAAAGAAGAAAGCCGCAAATCTTGTAAACAGGCCAAACAACAATAATAAACCGCCGATAATTTCAGCATAACCTACAAAATGAGCTGTAAAGTCCGGAAATGGCATGCCTATTTTTGTAAACTTACCTACGCCCTGATTAACGTATACGAATTTTAATATTCCTTCCCAAAGGAACACTCCTCCGGCCATTAAGCGAAGAATAAGTATGGCAGATGGGCCTGTAACAGGAGGGTTTAGAAACCAGTCAACAATTTTTTTCATTTTCTTTAGTTTTAAGTTTAACAATCAATTACAATTCAAACTTCAAAAAATCAATTGCGATCAGAAAACTATTTACATGAAATGCACCCTTTACTTGATGAAAGCCTTTTTTATCATGTAATTCCCTTGTTTGGTGTAATAAAATTCCCTACGTTAATTAAGGTTATACCTTTGGCTAAAATTTTATGCGGCTAAATAAGAAATACATCTTTCATGTCTTTTTCTGGTCAGGGATCTACCTTCTTTGGATCTTCGTTTTCCGGAATTATTCCTTTTCCCTTACCAGGACATTAACCATTGAATTCTGTTATTTAATATTTATTACGGCAGACTTCTACATCATTGCTTACTTTATTATCCCACGATATTTAAAGAAAAAAAAATACCTGTATTTTATTTTATATACTTTGGTATTGATCTCACTCTCCGCATTATTTCGTTCTTTGGTCTCTATACAAATGAATGAATATGTTTTTCATAACACTCAGGAAATAAATTTTAGTAATTTGTATATCAATTCGTTCATCAATATCTTCATCTGGGTAGAATTAATTTCAACAGGAAAACTGATCATCGATAGGGTACACCATCAGAATCAACTGGTGTTGCTGGAAAAGGAAAGAGTAAGAAATGAATTAGATTTTCTAAAGGCACAAATCAATCCGCATGCGCTCTTTAATTCTTTAAATGCCATTTACGGGCATATTGATAAAAGCAATCAAACTGCCAGAACCATCTTATTGCAGTTTTCCGAATTATTACGTTATCAATTATATGATTGCGGGGAAGAGAAAATCCTCCTGGAAAAGGAAATAGACTATATCAAAAATTATATATCCTTTCAACAATTAAGGAAAGATGAAAGCCTGATTGTAATTGTGAAAATCGGGCCTATTGCAAGCGGATTCAAAATTGCCCCTTTGCTGTTAGTCGTACTGATTGAAAATGCATTTAAATTTGTAAGTACATCAGAAGAAGGAGACAATAAAATTTTAATCAGATTATTTACGCAGGGAAGCGTTTTCCATTGCTCTGTTTTTAATACAATTGAACGAATTGAAAGTCCTTTCTCTGTGCATACAGGAGGTATAGGTATTGCAAATTTAAAACGAAGGCTGGAACTATTATATGTTAACAAGTTTGATC
>DATMOV010000276.1:0-4066 GCA_035568055.1 Cytophagaceae bacterium | reverse complement strand
TTCCAGAGAATACGAGAATATAAAGAGGTTAAAAATGCAATCCAATCTTTGCTTGTTTCTGGCTAAATCAGTGACAAGAATGGTATATTTTAAAGTCATACATATGAATGTATTAAAAATACTAATGCTTGAAGATGAAGTCGATGATGCAGGGCTTATTGAAAGAATGTTGCAAAGAAGCGGAATCGAATTCATTTCAAAATTAGTAGATTCGAGAGAAGAATTTATTGAAGCGCTTGAGTCGTTCAATCCTCAGATAATTCTTTCAGACCATTCCCTTCCTCAATTTAATTCCATCGAGGGACTTAAGATCATTCAGGAAAAAAAACTAAATATTCCATTCATTCTTGTAACCGGCGCGGTTTCAGAAGAATTTGCCGTCAATTGCCTGAGAGATGGGGCAGATGATTACATTTTGAAGGGAAATTTAGCAAGGCTTCCATCTGCCATTCTGAATGCACTAAAACGAAGGAATACGGAAAATGACAGGCATAAAGCGGAAGAATCTTTGTTCAATCAAAACCAGGAGCTTATAAAAATAAATAAAGAACTTGATAAGTTTGTCTACAGTGCCTCTCACGATTTAAGAGCTCCGCTGAAATCGGTATTGGGGCTTGTCATGCTTGCACAATACGATGTCAAAATCAATAAATATGAATCCCTTGGTGATTATTTTAACATGATGGAGGAAAGTATTTATAAACTGGACAATACAATCAAAGATATTATTAACTATTCGAGAAACAATCGCACTGAAGTGTCCTCCGAGAAAGTTATTTTAAAACATATTATAAATGAATCAATAGATAACTTTAGATACCTTGAAGATTCCGCCAGTATAGAGAAAAGTATTACCGTTCATGAGACCAAACCATTATTTTCAGACAGTACCAGGTTAAAAATTCTTTTTAACAATATAATTTCTAACGCCATTAAATATAGAAAGACAGGAGCAAGAGAGCAATCATATATAGCAATTACCGCTGAAGTTTTGGATGAAAAAGCGATTATCCATATTGAAGATAATGGAATAGGAATAAATGAGAAAGTAATACAGAAGATATTCGATATGTTTTACAGAGGAACGGAAATGAGCCAGGGCTCTGGGCTTGGCTTGTATATTGTGAAGGAAACGTTGGAAAAGCTCAAAGGAACGATAGAAGTTAGTTCTGAATTGAATAAAAAAACAATATTTAAAATAGAAATACCTAACAATAAAGAATCAAATATAGAGGTGAAATAAAATATGATAAACATGGTGATGCTGGTTGATGATAGCGGTATTGATAATTTTGTAAATAAAACAATGATAAAGCAAAACTTAACAGATAACATCGTAATAAAAGATACTGTGAAAGACGCATTGAATTATTTGAGAATGGAAAGTGATAAAATTCAAAATATCCCTGATCTGATATTTTTAGATATTAATCTTCCTGCTTTGTCGGGATTTGATTTCTTAAAAGAGTATGAGAATTTATCAGAAAGTATAAAGAATAAATCTAAGATTATTGTTCTCTCTTCTTCTGATAAACCTGAAGATATTGAACAGATGATGAGTAATAAATATGTAAAGGACTATTTGATCAAACCAATGTCACCGGAAGCTATTGAGAATATTAAACACTATTTTCTGTAAATATTATCTTTTTGTCGAAAGATATTTTGTTAATAGAAATGATGGCAATATTTTAATTTTCGGATAGAAGGAATTAGAAATTACCTGATTTTGCTGAATATCAATATGCCTGAAATAATTTTTTGATTAGAAATCATATAATTTATATAACCGATTTTTTGATATGAAAATACCTGAAAATGCTAATGTTATTGACTGGCCGACAAGTATATTGTGGTTTGACGAAGACGGAATATTATGCGCGATAAGTAAAAAAGTTCCTGAGCAGACTTTGGAAGAGGCGAAAGAAAGCATGCTGGATTTTGAAAGACTTACTGGTGGGAAGAAAGTTTGTATGCTGATTGATATTACCAATAGTTCTCCTACTTCTAAAGAAATGCGCGATTATTCAGCGGCTGAATTACCTAAAATCACTAAAGCTTTAGCCATGATTTCCACCTCCGCACTTGGGAAAATGATAGCGAATCTTTTTTTTGGCCTAAAGCCGCCACCCTATCCAACAAAAATGTTTTCAAATGAGAAAGATGCCAAAGAATGGCTTAAGCAATATTTATAAATATTTCATTACGTAACGTGAAACACGATAATAAGTATAGTGATGATAAGAGGTTTGAGAAAGTCTGTGATTTAATCTTAAAGTATTCAACGCTTGATTTCAGCAGCCGTGAAACCGTATCCGAAAAAGGAGATGAGCTCGATGCTGTTATTGCAGGATTAAATATATTGGGAGAAGAACTGCAAGCGTCAAAAAAAAGTATCAGAACGTATGAAGCCAGAATTAATAGCCTTCTGGAAGTATTATTAGAACATACTATGATGAATTTTTCTAAAAAAGCCATCGTAAGTGAAGAAGGGGATGAAATAGATGCAATCGCTGTTGGATTAAATACACTAAGCGAAGAACTGGAAGCATCAAGGAACATTGAAAAAAAACATATTCAACGGATTAAAGAAAGTGAAGAACAATTCAGGATGCTGTTAGAAGGCGTAAAAGACTATGCGATTTTCATAATAGATACAAAAGGATATATTTTAACATGGAACCGGGGCGCAAAAGAAATAAAAGGTTATACGGGAGAAGAAATTATCGGCAAGCACATTTCCGTCTTTTACACGGATGAAGAAATCCAACATGGTGAACCTGAATATAATTTAAAGATGGCAAAAGAGACCGGACGTCATGAATGTGAAGGCTGGCGTATAAGGAAAGACGGCTCACGATTCTGGGCGGATGTAATTTTTACATCTTTATACGATGACTCAGGAAATCTACGGGGATTTTCAAAAGTTACACGTGATATTACCGAACGTAAAAAATCAGAAGAAAAAATTACAAGACTAAATGAGGAACTGGCACAAAATGTAGTTAAGCTCGGGATTGTTAATAAAGAGCTTGAAGCCTTCAGTTATTCGGTATCGCATGATTTGAAGTCACCGTTAAGGGCTATTCATGGATATACAAAGGTTCTGTCCGAAGAATACATCAGCAATAAAGATGATGAAGCAAAAATGATGATGAATTCTATTATGTATAATGCCAAAAAAATGGGACAACTCATTGATGACCTTTTGGCCTTCGCTGGTATAGGAAAGAAAGAATTGAAAATGACAAACATTGATATGACAGCGCTTGCTCAATCCGCAATAAGGGAGCTTAAAAACGCACCACCTTATTTAAAAGCCAATATTACAATTAATCCTTTATTACCTGCCAATGCTGATTATAACTTAATAGCTCAGGTTTTCGCTAATTTAATTTCCAATGCATTTAAATATTCCGGAACCAGAGAATATCCTCTTATAGAAATCGGATCGAAACAAGAAGAAAAAGAAAATATTTATTATATTAAAGACAATGGAGTTGGCTTCGACATGAAATATTACGATAAACTTTTTGGAGTTTTTCAGCGATTGCATAGTACGGCAGAATTTGAAGGAACCGGTGTTGGACTTGCTCTTGTGAAAAGGATTATTTTAAGGCATAATGGCAGAGTCTGGGCAGAAGGTGAGATAGGGAAGGGTTCAACTTTTTACTTTTCATTAAATAAAAACAACTAAATAAAAATTTTCTTATGACTAATTATGAGTTAGAAATTATCCTGATTGAAGACAATCCGGACGATGCAGCCCTGGCCATCAGGGCTCTAAAAAAGCAAAATCTTGCAAATAAGCTAATACATCTTAAGGATGGAGCCGAAGCCTTGGACTTTATTTATGGAAGAGGAGCTTATTCTGAAAGAAGTATAATAAATACTCCCAGGGTAATATTGCTTGATTTAAAGATGCCGAAAGTAAATGGACTTGAAGTTCTTGAGAAATTAAAATCCGATATGTCTACTAAGCATATCCCTGTTGTAATTTTAACATCGTCCGCGGAAGATCCTGATATAAAAGAATGTTATAAATTGGGAGCAAACAGCTATATCG
>DATMOV010000275.1:0-2847 GCA_035568055.1 Cytophagaceae bacterium | reverse complement strand
GATGGAAATTGTTTTCGAAGCCCTTAGATACTGCTCATCAGCAGATGCGACTTTTACCGCATAGATACCTTTATAGGCACTATTGATATCATTCAAATTCAGATTCAGTAAACTTGAGCCATTGGCTTTTTTAAGATCCTTGGTTTCATATTCCTTATCAAGGATCACATCTCCCATTTCTTCATAATTTACATAGCCATAATAGTCGCCATAGTAATCATCATCACCACTATAGCTATTAAACCCTCCTGACTTATCAAGGTATTGCAGAATGTTGTTGGCATAAATTTTATATACTGTAACTTTTACTTTAGGTACACTGATAATCCTGATGCCTATATTTTTTTCGCCTTTGCTGGTCAGATAAATTCCTTTCTTCGAAGTGAAGCCCAGGAATGGTGCCTGGTCGCCGAAGCTCACTGGCTGCTCAAAGTCATTATATAAGATGCCGCCGAATATTCCTTTCAGCGTTTTATCAATTTTGAGATTATAAGTTTCACCCGATTTAAAATCACCTTTGATCAAAAAACCTGCTTCATTGCTTTCGACAGTATATTTCAGATCAGGTTCAATCGATACCAGCGCTTTAATATTTTCTGTAAGTACCTCCTGATTTGTCAGGACATTGATGTAGCCATTTTCATCTTCATACAGACCGGTAGCGGAAATAATCTGAAACCTGTCTTTGGATGGGATCTTGGTTTCAAGCTCTATTTTATTCTTAGTAGCATACCGACTTTCCACACATTTGAGTCCCGGAGCGATAAGAATTTTCAAAATTTTGTCATCATACTTTTCACTTGTTTCCGCTATAGCGACCTGTATAGTTTCGGAAACTGTGCTGGTATAAAGCTCATATGGTTTTTCTTTGCCATCGATCTGTAATTTCAGAAGTCCTTTGAGTAGTGAAGGGTCTACATGGTAATTAAAGATCAGGTTGATTCTTGTTTCAGTGATGTTTTTATCTGTTTCCTTTCTTGCCCAGAAGATACCTGTGCTCACCAGGTTCAGGTATGGTGTATGAAAGGCAAATGATCTTTCATCTGAAAGCTTTAAACCTTTACCTCCATGGCGAAAGACCAGGTCTGTAAGTTCAGCCTTGTAATCGGTGCTTGGTTGGAAACCCAGGTCCGGAGAGAAAATTAATTCGTTTTTGGACGACCACTTGAATTTACCTTTTACATCTGGGGTGAATCTGATGTAAGCCGCGTCTTCCCATACATTCAGCACCGAGTCGGGAGCAAGGTCGTTGTTGAAGGTAAACACCAGGTTCTGCTGGAGTTCCACCTCCTCAGAAAAATTTCTGTCTGTGACTTGTACGACTGACTTGTTCAGGCTGCACGATGCCATATAGCAAAATACGATGAAAGCGATAAGCCTTGAAAAATACCTTGGTGACATAAAATTGAGGTTTAGGATCTTAGTATGGTATGTAAATATATTAACTTTTAAATAATCTTTATTTAAACATAGCGTATTTCGGTATGCTAAAGTTATGCCAGTAAGCTATCAAAGCCCAAATCTCCTGATTATATAAAATTATTAGAAAACGGCTTGAATTTGAGCTTTTCAGAATTCTCCTTATTCAGAATATCTTCAGGCCATCGATTGGGATTAGTGTTTATGTAATGTGTTATTCTTTTCTTAGATTTTTCGCTCTAATGATATGATCATAATAATTTCTTTGCCATTTAAATGGTCTTTCTCCAAAGTTGTCCTCGAGGAAATTATTGATTTGTTTTGAGGACTGCATTTTAAATTTACCAATGATCTTTGATAACTTCATTTGTCTTCTCGCTCTGATCCATTCTAAAGATCCTTTTTGCATAGGTTGTTCATTTGTTAATTCCAACCTTTCATGTAGGGGCGATTCATGAATCGCCCCTACATGAAAGGTTGGAATATGAATCGCAGGTTGTTTTATCCTGATAATGCCATGAAGATGATTCGGCATAATCACAAAAGCCGGGGTGGTAATATTATCCGATAAACAATCACCCCAACACTCAGTGATTATTTTCTCCAAAGCTTTTTCAACCGGATTGTTTGAATCAGGTAAACCGAAGAAATATTCTCTTTGGTGAGTGCAGATCGTTATAAAATAATTTCCTCTGGAAGAATAGTCATGATCTTCCAATCGTAATGAATTTCTTCTTACCATAGCTGTAAAAATTTATCGCTGTCTAATGCAAGACAATTTATGATTTTTTTTAACGTAGGGGCGATTTTTAAGTAGGAGCGATTCATGAATTGACCCTACAAAAAAATCAATTATCCCTTCACATACACAACCTTCTTGGTCTCGAAAAACTCTTCATCAAAGTAATCTTTAAGATCGAAGATTTTATAAGGGCATTTTATTTCGGAGAGCTCCTCTTTCAGTTCCCCGCCTTTGAGGTAAAGTATGCCGTTGGAGAGTGGGTTATTTCCACCTTTGAGAAATTTGCCGCGAACCCAGCTATAAAAGGGCGCAATGCGTGTAACGGCACGGCTGACAATAAAGTCGTATTGCTCATGCAACTGCTCTGCCCGGCCGTGTTCGGCTTTGAGATTTTTTAAATGTACAGCAGCCGCTACCTCCTGTACCACTTTGATTTTTTTCCCGATAGAATCTACCAGGTGAAAATGAGAGCCGGGAAATAGTATAGCGAGGGGAATGCCTGGAAACCCACCTCCTGTGCCTACATCCAATATGGAGGTTTCATCTTTAAAGCTGATGACTTTGGCGATGCTCAATGAATGGAGAATATGCCTTTCGTAAAGATGCTCCACATCCTTGCGGGAGATGAGGTTGATCTTTTCATTCCACTCTTTATAAAGTGATCCCAATGCAGCAAACTGAGCTTG
>DATMOV010000274.1:0-2695 GCA_035568055.1 Cytophagaceae bacterium | reverse complement strand
CCATATTTAATGTTTCGTGGAATGCACCTTGTCTTACGGCACCATCGCCCATAAAGCACATGCAAAGGTTCTTGGTCTTATTATATTTTTCAGCGAAAGCAATGCCGGCACCAAGCGGAATTTGCCCGCCAACAATACCATGTCCGCCAACGAAGTTATGGGCTTTATCAAAAATATGCATTGATCCGCCTTTACCTTTGGAAGATCCTGTTGCTTTCGCAAAAAGCTCAGCCATGATGGCATTGGGAGAAGTTCCTAAGGCAAGAGGAAAACCGTGATCTCTGTATGCGGTGATCCACTTATCATCTTTGGTAAGGGCCGATACCGAGCCAAGGGCACAAGCTTCCTGGCCTATATATAAGTGACAAAATCCTTTTATTTTCTGTTGTCCATATAATTGTCCGGCTTTTTCTTCAAACTTTCTCAGCAAAACCATCTTCTCATACCAGAACAGGTATGTTTCTTTTGAAAACTTGCCGGATGAATCTAAATTTGCTTTGGACTTTTCTTTAACACTTGCCATAGTCAATAATTAACGATCTTTGAACTAATTCAAGTTGCTAAAATAAGCAAAATCTTCATATTCCCATAGAATTTTAATGTACTTAGAAAATATAAACCTGCTCAATTTCAAAAATTATGAAGAATTAAGCCTCAGTTTTTCAGAACAGGTCAATTTTTTCATGGGAGCCAATGGAAGCGGAAAGACCAACCTGCTCGATGCCATTTATTATCTGTCGTTAAGCAAAAGCGCTTTCAACAGCAACGATTCGCAGAATATAAAAACCGGAGCCGACTTTTTTATGCTAAGCGGCAGCTTCATCAAAGATTCCAAAACGTCACTGGTACAGGCAAGCTTTGCCAAGGGACAGAAGAAAGTCCTTAAGATCAATAAAAATCCTTATGAGAAGCTGAGTGAACATATCGGAGAATTTCCGGTGGTGCTCATCGCGCCGAATGACACAGACATTATCAGAGAAGGCGGCGAGTTCCGCAGAAAGTTTTTTGATGGCATACTTGCCCAACTCAGCCATGCCTATCTCAATGAGCTGATCAAATACAACCATCTGCTGAAACAAAGAAACAGTTTGCTCAAACAATTCAGCGAGCGCAATCATACAGATCAGGACTTGGTAGACACTTATGATGTTCAGATTATTTCTGCCGCAAAATTTATTTACGGAGAAAGAAAAAAATTTCTGGACGAATTCGTTCCTGTTTTTACGAATCATTACCAGAACCTTTCTGAAGAAAAGGAAGAAACCAGCCTGAGCTATACTTCCCAATTGGAGAGCACGGATTTTGAAAAAGAATATCGCCAGGCTTTAAAGCGTGATATCATTCTGCAAAGAACCACCTATGGAATTCATCGCGATGATTTTATTTTTAAGATAGGGGAGCATCCTTTAAAAAGTTATGGCTCGCAGGGACAGCAGAAATCTTTTGTCATAGCCCTGAAGCTGGCGCAATTTGATATTATTAAAAAACAGAAAGGATTCAAACCAATTTTACTGCTCGACGATATTTTTGACAAGCTGGATGATCACCGCATCAGCAAGCTCATGGAAATGGTAGCGGGACATTCATTCGGGCAATTATTCATTACAGATGCCAGAGCGGGTAGAAGTGAAAAGTTGTTTGCGCAGATTAAGGCGGAGGTGAAGGTTTGGAGGGTTGAGCAGGGGAAAATTGTCTGAACCGATGATTTAATCATGATTATCAGTAATTAAAAGGATTTCATGATTTTTAAATAGCACCCTACCAAATTAACTATAAGGTTAACTATTCATTTCATTTTCTTCCTCTTTTTAAGGGTTTTTATGACAGGGAGCAAAAAAACAGCGCCGGAAAACAGCGCTGCTTGTGATTTTACTATAGCTGATTGCCTATGCCCTGGTGAAAGGGACCATCGTCAATAGCGCAAGAAGATCTTTACTTACTAAAGAATTCACCTGCTCTTCGGTTTTCCCCAATTTCCTTTCCAGACCAATAAGTATTACCTGCTCCCTGGACCAATTCACCTGGTTATTATTTCTTTTAACATGATGAACTGTCTTCATTAATTTAAGCCACGCATTATATATGTTAATATTTTTCATATTTCTGATTTTTAAGTTTGATTAAAAATAAATCTGCAATCCAGATTATATACTGTATTCTTTCAAGCCTTCCATTAGGGTTTTGCGTGCTACGTGTATTCTGTTTTTAACTGTACCTAAGGGAATATTAAGATTTAGAGCAATTTCTTCGTATTTAAAACCTGAAAAATGCATCATAAATGGCTCTCTGAGAGAATTATCTAAATTCTTAATTGCGAAGTTAACATCTTCTGTCACCATGTTGCCTGTTCCCATATTATGACAAATAGTCCCCGGTGAATTCAATGAATATTCTTCTTCAATTGAATCAGTGACTCTACCTTTTTCATTATGATACTTGCTGATAAACGTATTTCTCATGATCACATATAACCATGCTTTAATATTTGTACCCTGCTTGAATTTATCTTTATTTTTCAGTGCTTTAAGCAAGGAATCCTGAATAAGATCATTTGCATCGTCAATATTGTTCTTCGTATATTTTAAAGCAGGGCTTTTTAAGGACTTTGAAGCAGTATAAACCAGGTTGTTAAATTCTACAGTTGTCATATATTTAGTCGTTTTATATACATTGATATTCAAATGTAATATTTAAT
>DATMOV010000273.1:0-2573 GCA_035568055.1 Cytophagaceae bacterium | reverse complement strand
AATTCATGAGTGGCCAGGCAGGGATAAAAATCCCCAGGGCGAAGTCATTGAAGTACTGGGGCAAGCGGGAGATAATGATGTGGAGATGCACGCCATCATGGCGGAATATGGATTGCCTTTTAACTTCCCCGACAGGGTTTTGAAGGAAGCTGAAAATATTCAGGAAGATACCGATCCCAAAGAAATTAAATCAAGAAGAGATTTCAGAAATATAACCACCTTCACCATTGACCCGGTTGACGCGAAGGATTTTGATGACGCGCTTTCTTTCAGAAAACTGGATAATGGCCATTACGAAATTGGTGTTCATATCGCTGATGTAACACATTATGTGAGGCAGAGTACAATTCTGGAAAAAGAAGCATACAACAGAGCGACCTCAGTTTATCTGGTCGATAGAGTAGTGCCTATGTTGCCTGAGAAATTATCCAACGGACTTTGTTCTTTGCGTCCTAATGAAGACAAGCTGACATTCTCAGCGGTTTTTGAAATGGATAAAGATGGAAAAATCCATGAACAGTGGTTTGGAAAGACCATTATTCACTCTGACAGAAGATTTGCCTATGAAGATGTACAGAAAATCATTGAAGGAGAGCAAGGTGATTTCTTCGAAGAAGTGCATATTCTGAATGAGCTTGCGCATAAGCTCCGCAAGGAAAGATTTAAAAGAGGTTCCATCGGCTTTGAAACTGTGGAAGTGAGATTCAAGCTTGATGAAAAAGGATTTCCGCTGGCGGTGATTCCTAAAATAAGAAAAGATGCACATAAGCTGATTGAAGATTTTATGCTGCTGGCTAACCGTAAAGTAGCGGAGTTTGTATATTTCATGAAGAAGGGCAAAGAAAAAAATACGATGGTCTATCGTATCCATGATCACCCATCTACTGAAAAATTGAGCGCTTTGTCAAACTTTGCCAAAAAATTTGGACACAAACTCAATTTCGATAATGAAGCTGAACTTGCCAATACGTTAAATAAGCTGGTGGAAGATGTGGAGGGAAAACCAGAGCAGAACGTATTGCAAAATCTTGCCATACGTACCATGGCGAAAGCAAAATATACTACCGAGCCTGAAATTCACTTTGGACTGGCATTTGAACATTATACCCATTTTACTTCTCCCATCAGAAGGTATCCGGACATGATGGTGCATCGTTTGCTGGAGCATTATCTGGATGGCGGCAAGTCTGAGAGCAAAGAGGAGTATGAGGAAAAATGCGAACATTCTTCTGAAATGGAAAAGCTGGCCGCAGATGCTGAGAGGTCTTCCATTAAATATAAGCAGGTACAGTTTATGGCAAGCATGGAGGAAGGCAAAGAGTTCGATGGCATCGTTTCGGGTGTTATGGAATATGGAATTTTTGTCGAAATTGTGGAGACGAAATGTGAAGGAATGATCAGGCTTAGTAACCTAACAGATGATTTCTATGAATTTGATGCAGACAACTACCGCATCATCGGAAAAAGAAATAAAAAAATGTTCACCCTTGGTGATCCGGTAAAAGTAAAAATTGTTAGAACAGATTTAGAGAAAAGAACTATTGATCTTTCGTTTGCATAATTATGTTGTTGAACCTGAATAATATTGTCAAAAGAATAAATAAAGAGATCGCACAATTTAATTTTGGCAATGAGCCGAAGGAATTGTATGAACCTATCAGGTACTCGATGGAATCAACAGGCAAGCGCCTTCGCCCTCTGCTGACCATCTGGGGAACGTATTTGTTTTCTGATGACCTGGAACAAGCTTATCAGCCTGCGATTGCCATTGAGGTATTTCACAATTTTACACTCATGCACGATGATATCATGGACAATGCGCCTTTGAGAAGAGGAAGAGAAACGGTGCATACCAAATGGAATCCAAATATCGCAATACTTTCTGGTGATGTGATGCTGGTGAAAGTATATGACTTTTTATCAAAAGTTGAAGAAACTAAGATAAAACGAGTGATAAGCTCTTTTAATGCATGTGCTTCCAAAGTTTGTGAAGGGCAGCAACGCGATATGAATTTCGAAACTCAGGCTGTAGTTTCGGAGGAAGATTACCTGAAAATGATCAGAAATAAGACAGCTGTGCTTTTGGGCTATAGTCTTGAGCTAGGTGCTTTAATTAGTGGCGCTGATGATAAAAACATTCAATTGCTGCGCGAAGCTGGTGAAAGCATAGGAGTTGGTTTTCAACTGAAAGATGATTTGCTTGATGTATATGGAGACGAAAAAAATTTCGGGAAAAAGAAAGCCGGCGACATTGCGGCCAATAAGAAAACTTTCCTTCTGATTAAAGCCATGGAAGCTGCCAGTGATAAAGATAAAAAGATATTAAAGAATCTTTATTCCAGTTCCAATACTAAAGAAGAAGAAAAGATCCGTCAGGTCATGGCAATTTATGATAAGTTGGAAATTAGAGCTATCACTGAGAAGAAAATTGATGAATACTTCAAGGATGGTCTTAAAAAGATCTCCGCCGTTGAGGCCTCACTTTATAAAAAAGCAAGACTTAAAGATTTTATCAAAGAGCTGATCACCAGAGAAAAATAAAATCGTTCTATTTTTTTCTGAGCACAACAAAC
>DATMOV010000272.1:0-2915 GCA_035568055.1 Cytophagaceae bacterium | reverse complement strand
TCTTAAATAACAGAAGATGATATGGTTTTGTTACCTGAAAGTATTAAAAATATTAAGGGATTTCCTGCTTCGGTTCTTCCCCCTCCATGTATAAATCTCCTTCATGGTAAATTTCAGTGGAATCGGGCAAATCTGGTTCCGGGCGATATGGGCATTGTAGATTAATGTTCATTTTTTTCGGCCGAATAAAAAATCCTTTTTTAATGTCAAGGCTGGTATCAGCATAGATTTTTGTCATGTAATGTCCGTAAATAGGTAGAGCCAGCCTTGCGCCTTCACCATACTCAGATGTGCGAAAATGTATACAGCGATCTTCGCCTCCCACCCACATGCCGGCAACGTGGTTTCTGGTAATCCCCATGAACCAGCCATCAGAATGGTTGGAGGTAGTGCCTGTCTTTCCTCCTATTTCATTGCCTCTGAAAATATCAAACTCAAAAAGAGCCTGCGAAGTCCCGCCCCTTTCTTCTGTTCCACCTTTCAGCATGTGTACCATTGTATAGGCACTTTGCTCGCTAAGAGCTTCCTTTCGTTTTGGAATTACTTCCAGCAAAACATTGCCATGACTGTCTTCTATCCTTGAAATAAAATAGGGTTCAATCCAGATGCCGCTGTTCACAAAGGCGCTGTATGCACCGGTCATTTCAGATACGGAAACATCACTTGATCCAAGGCAAAGAGAAGGTACAGGCTCCAGCGGACTTGAGATCCCCAGTTTCCTGGCATATTTAATTACATTATTGATACCAACGATGCGCATCATGTGGGCTGCTATGGAATTAATGGATCTAGCCATCGCCTGCCGCATGGTCATTGAATCCCCGGTAAACACCCAATCTGCATTTCTTGGCGACCATCTTTTTTTCTCGCTATTTTCTTCGTACGTAAAAGTGATCGGCTCATCTCTTAACAAGTAGCATGGAGAGTATCCTTTTTCAACGGCCGCGGTATAAACAAAGGGTTTGAAAGCGGAGCCAGGCTGTCTCTTGCCTTGTTTCACATGGTCATACTTGAAGTGTTCAAAATTAATACCGCCAACCCATGCTTTGATTGCCCCGGTGAATGGGTCCATGGACATAAAACCGGCATGAAGGAAATGCTTGTAATAGCTGAGAGAATCCATCGGGCTCATGATCGTATCAATATCTCCATTCCAGGAAAAAATACGCATCGGGACAGGTGTGTTCATGATGATCCTGATTGAATCATGACCTTCGCCAAATTTTGCTTTTAGCATTCTATAAGTATCGGTTTTCTTAGCTGCATCTTCCAGAAATCCCGGTATCTCTTTTTTATTTTCGTAGATCCATGGATTCTTTCCTCTCCAGTGTTCAAAGAATTTTTTCTGAATTCCTTTCATGTGCTCAGCAACCGCTTCTTCGGCATAGCTTTGCACTCTTGAATCAATGGTTGTATAGATTTTCAATCCATCCGTGTAAAGATCTTTGCCATTGGCTTTGCACCAGGTGTTAATGAAACTGTTCACGTATCCTCTGAAGTATGTGGCATTACCCTGGTTCTGATTTTCAACACTGTATTTTAATCCTAATGGAAGTTTCTTAAGAGAGTCTGCTTTGGCCGGACTTAAAATTTTATTTTCCTGCATTAAGCTCAGAACTATATTTCTTCTTTCCAGCGCTCTGTCGGGATGGAACTTAGGACTGTATGTTGTAGTCGCTTTAAGAATACCAATCAATGTTGCTGCCTGCTGGATATTAAGGTCATCCGGATCAGTGCTGAAAAAAGTTTCTGAAGCTACCTTAATCCCATAGGCGCTACTGCCGAAATCGACAGTGTTCAGGTACATGTTGATGATCTCCTCTTTTGAATACGCCTTTTCCAACTGGATCGCCATCATCCATTCTTTGGCTTTGATGATGAGTACATTGACGCCAGGGACATAGCCCATTAAACCCCTGCTGCCCTGCGAGCGGGTCTTAAAAAGATTTTTGGCAAGCTGTTGAGTAAGCGTGCTTGATCCTCGCTGGTCACCTTTGAGCATATACCAGAATATCGCTAAGAAACCTTTGAGGTCGATGCCAGAGTGTTTGTAAAATCTGACATCCTCTGTTGAAATCAAAGCGTTGATAACATTGGGGGAGATCTCATCATATTCAACCGGACTTCTGTTTTCTTTGAAATATTTTCCGAGCAGGACATTGTCCGCTGAATATATTTCTGAGGCCATTTCACTTTTGGGGTTTTCCAGATCTTCTATACCTGGCATTCCACCGAATAGCCATAGGAAATTCATCTGAATAGCGGCGATGAAAAGGAATAAACTCAGCAGTGTGATCCTGAAAATGTTCCAGCTTTTTCTTGCTATCTTATAATATTTATTTTGATGATCTGATAATTCTGCCATTGCCACCTTCACTCACAAATTCTATAATTGAGATTATATAGGAAACTACTCCTGATCTATCACCACGTAGACATCTTCCGTTTTCTTTTTCATCCGGTAAGTTTCGCGGGCAAATTTTTCCAGTTTCTGTGGATTGCTTAACAAAGCCTGGCGTTCTTGTTGTACCTCCTGGATCTTTTGATTGTAATATGCTTTTTCTTCTTTGAGGTCACTTAGCTTACGGCTCATTCTATACTGGCTCATAAAATCATTGGAATCAAAGAATAACATCCAGACAATAAATAAAGCACCAGAAATGAAATAAAAGCTTTTGGCGAATAATGGGATATTGAAGCGCATGAGTCTATATATACTATAAAAATAATTTTTTTTCGGGACAAAAAAAAGCCTCTTATTTCTAAGAGGCTTCTAAGCTTGATCAATTAAAGCAGCTTACCAGGAAAGTAGGCTGATTCACCTAACTCTTCCTCAATGCGCAATAATTGATTGTATTTAGACATTCTGTCTGATCTTGAGCATGATCCGGTCTTAATCTGCCCCGTATTCAAGG
>DATMOV010000271.1:0-4478 GCA_035568055.1 Cytophagaceae bacterium | reverse complement strand
AAAATTACAGATGCATCGGGAAATCCTTATGCTGCTAAAGACCGGGTGATCGATCAGACAGGTACAAGACTGGGAACCGGTATTGATTATGATTTTTCTGCTACAGCCGGATTGCATTTAAGGCGTACGTGGATGTCTCAGAAGGACAAGAATTTTATCCAGGACCAATTCAAGGGAAACGAAACTACCATCGAACTAAAAATATTCTTTTAAAATAATATAAAACATGAACCGTAAATTATACCTTTTTATTTTATCGTTTTTCTTAACGATAAGTTCTTCTTTAATCGCCCAGACTCAATTGCCCACGACGCAATTTTATCTGACGGGTTTGGGAAGAACGATCGTAACTAATAATAAATTGAATGGCAATGTCATTAAGAATGACGCACTAACCCCTAATAAAGGTGTGAGCGGATATATGTTATTCGATTTGGGGGCTAATTTAAGGGCCAGTGAAAATCTCAGATGCAATGCGATATTAAGGGTTAAAAACCCATTCGGTACATTCTTTGGTGAAGGTGTTACTTTCCAGTTCAGACAAATACAATTAATGGGAAGGATTGCGAAAACTGTTGATTATCAGATCGGAGATATTAATGTTGAAATGACTCCTTATACAGTGCATGCTGCCCCTGAAATGTATCATCAATATGAGTCAGAGATTTTCAAAATGAGGAGAAATATTGTGAACTACGAAAACTTTGTGATAGGAAATGCCTGGAGGCTTCAAGGTGTGCAGGGATTTGCCACTTTCCCTTTTCCAAGGAATGTAGAATCTATAAAGGTACACGCATTCGCGGTAAGAACTAATGCTACCAATGATGTCACAGTACCGGACAGGATACTCGCCGGTGGAAGAGTAACTTTAAAACAAAGCAATGCATTTTATGTGGGAGTTAATTACGTAGGCTTGCAGGATATTCCGATTTCAAACTCAGATATCGACTATACAAATCATGTGGTTACCGGTGATGGAAAGATTTCTTCAGATAAAGAGAATGTTATTTTATCATTAAGCATGGAAGGAGGATTTTCAACATATAACAACTTCCGGACATCAGACAAAACTACAGTTTCTTATAATGACTACTTTTTTGATATAGGTACTTCCGAAGTTTTCAAGCCATTTAAAATGAAAGTATTCGCGAATTATAAAGATGTTGGCCCGCAGTTCTCAAGTCCTTCGGCTCAAACTACAAGAATTAATGTCTTAGCTACTCCTGAATTATTCAGCAAGTTCCAGAATAATTCGGTGAACAGGCCTCAAATGTTATTTGACAGGTTTACCCAGGAAGGAATTTACAATAGAGCAATATCTCCTGTATTGTTGCCATTTTTACCACAGTACGGCAATATCTCCCCTTATGGCGCAGCGACACCCAACAGAAGGGGTTTTAGTGCGGGACTGGCATCAGACACCTCCATAAAAGTGTTTACCGCTGAATTTAAGGCCGATTTATTAACTGAAATAATCGGAGAAGGCGTTACTGATCTTCGAAAATTTACAGGCTTAAAGGGAGGTATTTTATTCAATGTCGGGAAACTGCTAAACTTGAAGAGAATGTTATCCGTAAACCTTGGTGAAAGATATGAGAAAACCACAAGGGGAGGATTCGTTCCTGTTAATCTCAGCAGCACTCTTATCGATGCCGGAATTAGCATGGAAGTCATTAACAAAATAGATCTGTTGGTGGGGGTTAAATCACTTTCTGCAAAAGGAAATGAATATATGGGGGTGAGAGACCAGTTTAACCAGTTTAGCAGTTTTACTGCCCTTAATTTAAATATCAAAGAGAAAATATACTCTTTCGGTGCCAGGGTGCGATTCTCAACAAATGCATATTTTACTGTTAATTATAACAGGGCCAGTTCCCAAAACAATATGAATACCACTTTGAATTATAATATCAATCAGCTGTTTATAAATTATACAGTTATATTTTAATATATATGGTAAAATTTAACGAAAATTTCACGGCTCATCTGCAATCTGCTTTCTTAAAGGCTTTGATTGTGCTTAGTATTTTTGTTTTTTCTGATTGCAAACGGAGCACTAAAAACGATAATTTTTTTGGGCCAGCCTATAGGGTTGCTCCTGCGAACTTCAGTGTAGCAGGAAACAGTTTTACTCCTAATAAAGGCTCTAATCCTGTTGCGGGTGTTAACTTTAACACACCTGATTCAATTTCATTCCATGCCACTTTCAGCGATTCTGTATCCTGGACAATTACTTTGACTCAGGCTACCACAGGTGCCATGAAAGTTATTACCGGTTTATCCAAATCCATAGATCAGACTAATGCAGTTTGGAATTGTTCTTCCTCTAATATTTATTTTTTCAGAAGAAGTTTTACTACAGGCAGCGACCCTGTTAAAGCTGTAATTTCCTTTCTTGGTTCAGATATTACTCTAAGTACCACTGTATATATTTACAATGTTTTTATATACAATGGAAAAACAATTAATGGGGTAAAATATACCCTGCTGGATGATTTTGATGGAGGAGGAGTGTCAACCTATGCACTTACCGGTTCTGTTTATCCTGACCCGGGCGATGCAAATGTTGTTCTTGGATTTGACTCTGTTAACAAAGTAGAGAGCGGTCCAAGCACCGGTAATTCATATAGAATGAAAGGTACAGATTCCAATAACAATTCCTATTTGGGCGGAATGAATACAATAACTCTGGATGCTTTAAGTGGCATTGTTGCAGTCACCGATCCCAATGACCTATATATTAATCTTTATATATATGGCTCCGGTAAAGCTAACTCTGCTTTGGAGGTTAAAGTTTATGAGCTTGATACCGTGCGTGGAGGGACATATACGCAATATAATAATGATGGATGGATCAATGATATTATTATTGACTGGACTGGCTGGAAATTGGTTTCTTTAAAATACAGTAACTTTCAGCGGGCAAGAGATCCACTATTTGGTGGTGCCGGGAATGGCATTAAGCAACCCGATAAATTATGCGGTATGGCCGTTTCTTTATTGTCGCAACCGGTTGTTGGCGCCGATGTAGATCTGAATTTTGATTACGTAATTTTAAGTCAGCATGGGCCCTTCACTCCCAGGTAAATGAAAAGAATTCTGATAAATTTAAAAAACAGTATGGCTAATAACCGAATGGTTGTTGGTGTTGGGAAAGACTTTAAACTTTAAAGAATAATATTATGAGAAAATTCAAAATCATTTTGCAAACGCCTCGTATATGCATTTATGCAGTTCTTATGATATGCCTGTTGTCAATAAATTCTTGTAAACATAATAATTTCGTTGGCTTCGAAGGACCGGCACAATGCGTCTCTGCTAATTTTGCTTTTACGCAAGCATTTAATCCGCCGGGTACTGTTGATTTTAGCACAGATAGCGTAATATTTACCGCAGGCTTCAACGAGATTGTCTCCTGGACTATAACCGTTACAGGACAAACATCAGGGGCTACTATATCTTTCTCAGGGAAATCAAGCAATATAAATACAGTTTGGAGAGGCAATCCTGGTAGTATTGCTTTTTTTCAACTTGAAAATGTTACTGTAGAATTGAAGATTCCTTGCAGGGAAAGTACTACAAAGACTATAAACATCACAGGAAAACCTAATTTTAACAATTGCGGTGTGCTGCTTTCTGATTTTGACGGACATGGGGTTGCCCAAACGTTTAATTTTTATCCCGGAGCCGGTAATACTGCTCCTGCTGGTGTAATGAACTCGCCCCTTCTATCGCCTCAAGGTGGTCAATATTACCATGCGAGTGGAGGTAACCCACCGCCCGTTAGTTGGTACTATGGAGAAGTGGGTAGTAGTCCTTTTTCTTTGGCAAAATTAGGCACTACATACCCCGATAGCGTATATTTTAATGTATTAATAAACAGTAACGGAGTTTCCACAGGCAGTATAAATATTATGCTCCGCGGAAATAATAATTATTCTGCAATTTATAAACCTGACGGATCATCGGGATGGAAACTATTATCTTTAAAAGTATCCGACTTTAAACCTCTTAGTCCCGGTCCGAGCGCCAACCCCATGCAAGTGACCAGTGTAACTTTTGACTTAGGGCCAAGCGTCAACCAGGGCGACCCCTGTGAAATAGATATTGATTTAGTAATATTTACAAAAGGACATCCTTTCTTTTGAAAAAATTGATGGAAGAATGCATAAAAAAAGAAACCAGTATAGTTAAAATTATACTGGTTTCTTTTTTGCGGCTAAGCTGCAAATCTGGCTGATCATGGTTTCACAGGAGATTTTATTTTTGATTATTTTGATTGATGAAAAATTTTAAATACGATTGTTAATCATGCGCTTTGGCATATTATTAATAATGATCCTTTCTTTATCAGCCTTCAAAGCTTTTGCTCAAAAAACAATTGTGCTGAACGACTCTTTGAATGAGTTCATATTTTATGGAGAATATTTTGAGGTACTGGAAGACAAAAATAAAGAGTGGAGCATTCAGGATGTGAC
>DATMOV010000270.1:0-5737 GCA_035568055.1 Cytophagaceae bacterium | reverse complement strand
TTTTGTTTCTGCATTTATTTTATGGTCAATTTGACTCATATATAACTTAGGCTCAAACGGAATAACCATTATTTTATGCTTAATTTGCGAGTAAGACGCAAGGGATAAAAGACAAAAAACAAGTAGGGAAATTATTTTTTTCATTTAGTTAATTTCAGAAAGAATTAGTTTTTCAATTTCATCGCTATCCCATTTTTTATCAATATCGGGCATAGCCATTATTTTATCCATAATGCTTTGCTGTTTGTTTCCACCCTGTAAGGCTTTACTGTAGCGTATTTTGGGGCTAAAAGTAACCATGGTGTAAAGCGGAATCCACTTATCAGGATGTTTTTCGCTAAAGCGTGCTTCAATTTTTTTCTGTAATAAAAATACAGGGTCGGCAGTTTTATCGCGCACTTCAACAAAATTAGCAATGGCCAAATCTGCAATAGCATCGCTATCGGGCTTGCGTAATAATTGATACTCGTTTAAAATAGTTTCCCAGTTTTCGTTGTGCTTAGCAATTAATTCATCTAATACCACACAATCTTCAAAACCACAATTCATGCCTTGTCCGTAAAAAGGAACAATGGCATGGGCTGCATCCCCAATCAACATTGTTCTTTCAAAATACCAGGGAGAACATTTAATGGTAACCAG
Organism: Cytophagaceae bacterium; assembly: GCA_035568055.1. Classification (GTDB taxonomy): domain Bacteria; phylum Bacteroidota; class Bacteroidia; order Cytophagales; family Cytophagaceae; genus DATMOV01. Next base: position 5,095 of record DATMOV010000270.1, on the reverse strand, counting down.
CGATGAAGTAGGATTGCCAAAGAAATATTTTTCAAGATCCGGCATAAGTCCATACACATCAGAGAAGTATTTTTTAAAGAATTTTTTTAAAGAAACGTTATCTTTTAATTTTGAGAAAGAAACAGCTCCTTCATGCGGAAGAAAAAGAGTACATGTGAAACTGCCGTCCAGGTTAGGCAGAGCGATGAGCATAAACTTTTCCCTTGGCCAGATATGTAAAGCATTTTTCTCAAGTTGATGCTTCCCATCTTTGGCAGGAATTTGCAGTTCCTTATAACCATGTTCAAGGTATTCCTGCGAATAATTAAATTTGTCATACTTCTGCATTGCAGATCTCACATCAGAAAAAGCACCATCTGCTCCCAGGATAATATCCGAAGATATTTTTTGCTCTTGTCCTTCCTGATTTATTGTTATTGAAGAATTCTTAAAATCAATTTCGTGACAACTTGCATTAAAATTAATGCTGGCACCGGCTTTCTCCGCTTCTTCAATCAGCATTCTATTAAGCTCTGACCTTGAAACCGAATAGATCATTTGTCCCTGTTCTCCATAAGGAATAAAATTCCGTTTACCTTTCACATCATGGATCATGCGACCTCTCATGGGAATAGCTTTCTCAAGGATGGAAATTTGAACACCGGCTTCTTTTAAAGCCCTGATTCCTCTATGGCTTAATGCTAAATTAATAGAACGACCATGGTCAACATTGCCAGTACGCGGATCTTTTCTTCTTTCCAGGATTTTAACTTCGAAATTTTGTTTCCGCAAATATAAGCTCAACAATGATCCTACCAGGCCAGCCCCTACAATAGTTATTAATTGTTGGTTGTTAGTTGTTGGTTGTTGGTCTTCGATCATTGATTAATGACTTATAGTAATTGATAAATCCGCCAAGTAATTTTTTGCATGTTTCTATTTTGATCATAAGATTATCGCATGACTCATGATTCCGGTAGCCAAGGTCCGAAGAAATCAATAACTGAGTTTCCAATTCATACATCGAACCTCTTGAAATATATAAAAACTGAATTGGGTCCTTTTTGCTTTGTCTTCCAATTCCTTCCGAGAAATTTGATAAAACGGAACTGCACTTCTCCTCATTTGATTTGAGATGTTAATCCATAGATTTCTTTAACAGGAAAGGGTTCAGACTCTTTGTAAATAAGTTTTACTAATTCACGGGACTGAACGAATACATCTGGTTTTTTGTAATCTTTCATTTTATAGCTGGTTTTAAATTGTTATTTGTTGATAGTTTTTAGTAATGACTGATAGTAAAATATAAAAATAATTTGAATATAAGTAAGTAATCTGTTCTATGCGCCACTAACAACCAACAACTACTCATGGCAACAGGTTTTAGCTAACAAATTCGAAAATTTATAAACCTCCTCAAATGTATTGTATAAAGGAACCGGAGCTACTCTAATTACATTCGGTGAACGCCAGTCTACAATAAATCCTTCTCTCTTTAAATTCTCGAAAAGCTCTTTACTATTTTTTCTGACCAAAATGGAAAGCTGACAGCCCCTTTGGTCAATTTCTTTTGGAGTAATAATTTTAATGTTATATAGCTCCGGATTATTCTTCCTTTCCTCAGCGCTCGGCACCTTACACTCAATACCAATCAAATACTCCATATATCCAGTGAGCTTCTGACTTTTATGAATAATCTGCTTTATTCCTGCTTCATCAAAAATATCAAGTGATGCTTTGTGTGCAGCCATAGAAAGAACAGGTGCATTGCTCACCTGCCATCCTTCGGCACTCGGTGTTGGCCTGAATCCTTTCTTCATCAAAAACCTTTCTTTTTCCTGATGTCCCCACCAACCTGCAAACCTGGGCAGGTCTTTTCTACGAATATGTTTCTCGTGGATGAAGGCTCCACCCACAGCTCCCGGACCAGAATTCAAATATTTGTAAGTGGACCAGACTGCAAAGTCCGCTTTCCAGTCATGAAGGTCAAGATGGATATTGCCGGCAGCATGAGCCAGGTCAAAACCCGCCAGTGCCCCTGCTTTATGTGCAGCAGTGGTAATCCCTTTTATGTCGAAGGCTTGTCCTGTGTAATAATTCACTCCACCGATCATCACCAGCGCAAGGTCTTTCTTATTTTCTTCGATAGTTTTAAGAATATCTTCATGTCTGATGGTAAATTCTTTTTCTCTTGGCTGCAGCTCTATAATTGTTTTGTCAGGATCGAGCCCATGAAATCTCACCTGCGATTCGATCGCATACATGTCGGAAGAGAATGCACCCGCTTCCATAATAATTTTAAACCGCTGCTTTGTCGGACGATAAAATGAAACCATCAGCAAATGAAGATTGACGGTGAGGCTATTCATCACAATGACTTCCGAAGGCAGTGCACCCACAGTTTTTGCAGCAGATGCGGTAACAATTTTATGATAGCTGACCCACGGATTCTTAGCATGCACATGTCCGTCAACACCCAGCTGTGCCCAATCTTGTAACTCCTGTTCAATATACTTACGAAGATCCACAGGCTGCAATCCAAGGGAATTCCCGCAAAAGTAAATTGCGTCCTTGCCATTGGTTTTCGGAAAAAGAAATCGGGATCGGAAACTTTTAAGGGGGTCGGTTTCGTCGAGGGTTTGTGCGAAGGAGAGGGAGTTTTGGAACATATATTTAGTGCTGAGTGCTGGGTGCTGAGTGCTGAGGCACTATAGTTTTTGAGATTTTGTATTTAATGAAACCTAACAAAAGTTTTCGTATTGAGATTACATGATTCAAAGCTTCGGAAAGAGTTTTTTCTTGAATATAGTTTAAATCCATAGCCAGATAAAGTTGTGTTTCCATTTCATATAGGGAACCTTTCGCAACATAAAGAAATTGTACAGTATCCTTGTTATGATTTCTGCCAATACCTTCTGCGATATTTGACGGAACAGAAACAGCACATCGCCTTACCTGTTGTTGTAATCCATATATTTCCTCTTTAGGGAAACCTTGACTGATGCTATATATTCTTTTAACCATTGTTCTGGCTTCCTGCCAGACCTTTAAATCAGTGTAACTTTTTACTTCCATAGCTGTATTGTTATTTTCCTTTTTTAATCTCTTATTTCTTAATAAATATCACTCTTACTATATGCACGGCTCCTCTGCACCCAGCACTCATCACCCAGCACTCTTTGGCGGCTCCATTACCGTCCCGCACTTCTTACATGTCCTCAACTCTTTGCTCGCATAAAATTTCGCCATAATGATTGGCAATTGTTTAACGATATCCGTAACCTGAGCGGATTCTTCATATAATTTATTGCCGCAGTTTTCACAAAACCACATAAAGGCATCTTTTTCCTGGGGGTCCCGGTATCTTTCCATCACCAGTCCAATGGTATTTGCCGGGCGTTGCGGACAATGAGGTGTTCTTGGAGGAAGAAGAAATATGTCACCTTCGTTGATGGGCAGCTCCACCACCTTGCCCTCCTCCACAATCTTCAATGTAATATTTCCTTCCAGCTGATAAAAGAACTCTTCACCTTCATTGTAATGGAAATCTTTACGCGAGTTTGGTCCGCCGACAACCATGACAATGAAGTCATCGTTGCCTTTAAATACCTGTTGGTTTCCCACAGGAGGTTTTAGCAGATGCCTGTTTTCATCTATCCATTTTTTGAAATTGAAAGGTCTTTGAACAGCCATAGTATAAGAGTTCGATTTAAGTCAGGAAATAACTTTTAAAATGCTTTTATTGTTAAATTGTCAGATCGTTATTCAGCCAATTTAATCATTTAAGATAAAAAAATTATGAATCTTGATCTGAAAGGTAAAAATGCTGTCGTTTGCGGAGCCAGCCAGGGAATAGGAAGGGCAATTGCAGTTGAACTTGCGCTGCTTGGAGCAAGTGTGACTTTGCTGGCAAGAAACAAGAATTTATTGGAAGAAGCTTGCCAAAGCCTGTCTAAGTCAGCAGGCCAGAAGCACGGGATTCTGGTGGTTGATTTTAGCAATATAGAAGATCTTAAAAATAAGATTAATGAATTTGTGAAAGGCATGCAATTTGTCCACATCCTGGTTAATAATACCGGCGGTCCCAAAGGCGGAGCTATTGCTGAAGCTAAGGCCGAAGAATTCATGCAGGCATTCAGCAATCATGTATTGGCGAACCAGCTCCTTGTTCAGACGTTTCTCCCGGGTATGAAGAAAGCGCACTATGGCAGAATTATCAATATCACTTCGCTATCGGTCAAAGAACCTATCGCAGGGCTTGGAGTGTCGAACACTATTCGTGCTGCAGTTTCTGCCTGGGCTAAAACACTGGCGGGCGAGGTAGGAAAGTTTGGTATTACTGTGAATAATGTTTTGCCTGGTTACACTTTGACTTCCAGATTAGAAAGCCTGTTAAAATCCAAAGCCAATTCATCCGGGAAAAAAGAAACTGAAGTAGAAGCGGAAATGACGGCCGGTATTCCTCTCGGAAGATTTGCCACTGCGGAGGAAATTGCTGCCGCTGCCGCATTTCTGGCTGCGCCTGCATCTGCTTATATTACAGGAACGAACATTCTTGTTGATGGAGGCCGTACCAAAGCTTTGTAAACTTTATCGGTAAGCATTCAGTTATTTATAAATAGAAATTGCTTTTTGTACATATTTTTAATTTCACTTCTACTCTTATGGAAACCAAAGAAACTAAATCAGTCACCCCCATATTTGAACGATTTGCATTAAGCATGACAAGGCTGACTGGCAAGCCCGGTACATTTTTGATGGCTTTTGCAGTTATTCTGGTCTGGGGTATAACCGGACCTTTTTTTAAATTTTCTGATACCTGGCAATTGGTGATCAATACAGGAACAACCATCATTACATTTTTGATGGTATTTATTATTCAGCAAAGTCAGAACAAAGATTCGCTCTCCATCCAGCTCAAGCTCAATGAAATCGTAGCTGCGATGGAAGGTGCCAGCAACAGGCTCATCAATGTGGAAAATCTTTCAGAAAATGATTTGATTATTCTGGGCACATACTATAGAACGCTTTCAGAAATGGCCAAAAAAGAAGACAGCCTCAATAAGTCCCACTCCATTGAAGAAGCTACGCTTAAACATGAGATCAAGCACAGGAT
>DATMOV010000269.1:0-10053 GCA_035568055.1 Cytophagaceae bacterium | reverse complement strand
TCAGTGAAATGATAAACCATATTTCTGATATCGAATTCGCTATAGTCATAGGTTTTGGTCATCGTAAGGCATTCTGTCGGACAGACTGTCGTGCATAATCCGCAGTAGCAGCATTTGGCCATGTCAATATCAAACTTAGTCGCATAAAGCCTTTTAGGGCTGCCATCGGAAGTTCTCCCGATTTCTTCTGTTGATTTTACCGCTTCTATTTCTATACAATTGACCGGACATATTTTAGCGCAGAGGTCACAGACTATGCAATCATCAATTTCATTGTGCAGGCGATAACGGCCATTGTCAGGAATTGGTAAAGATTCATAAGGGTACTGGAGTGTTACGATACCTTTGTCCTGTGCAAAATAATTATCGTCTTGCATTCCAATAGGTCTTCTGCTTTTGCGTGCATCGATAAAATGGCGTATAGTAAGCTTCAGTCCGGCCCATAAAGAATGGAATCCTTCTGCAATATTTCCAAAATATGAATTATGCGTACCCTTCATTTATTTTTGTATCCGTTCAACAATTTAATCATTTACAACCAACCTATATCATCAACAATCTCCACACTCCCGAAATCAATACGATCAACAATGCCGCAGGTGTAAGCACTTTCCATGAAAGATACATCAGCTGATCTGGCCTCAGACGCGGGTAGGTCCAACGGATGAACATCTGTAGAACTATCACAGTGAATGTTTTTGAAAGGAGCCAGAAAGCTCCCCACAGATTTCCTGAAATCGTTCCTGGCATTCCGCTGGTCCAGTCGGCCAGCCTTACGCTACCGATATTTGGTAATACTGTATTCCAGCTTCCCAGAAATAAAATTACTCCCAGCGCCGCCATCAATAGCATCATCGCATATTCTGCCAGAAAAAGAAAAGCCCAGCGAAAGCCTGAATATTCTGTATGAAAACCAGCTACCAGTTCAGATTCAGCTTCCGGAATATCGAAGGGCGCACGGTTACATTCTGCCAGTGAGCAAATAAAGAATATAAGGTATGCCAGGAAGAACAATGGCATGCGGAAAATATTCCAGCTAAATATACCTCCCAGATCTGTAACGTTAATACCTAATAATTTCAGGCCAAACAAATAATTGGATTCATAATCAGGAATTCCCTGAATATGAATCCCCTGCTGAAAGCTGATCATCTGGAGATCGAGCGTTTGAGAGATCATCACAACTGATACAACTGTTAACGAAAGTGGGATTTCATAAGAGATGATCTGCGCCACTGCACGCATAGCACCAAGCACAGAAAATTTATTGTTCGAACCCCAGCCTGCCAGCAGCAGGCCGACCACATCAAAAGAAATAATGGTGAGAAGATAGAATACTCCTACTTCTGCGTGAGAGCCAATAATATCAGGACTCAAAGGTAATGTCGCAAAACCCGCGAAGACAGAGGCGAAAATAATGACCGGTGCTACAAGGAAAATTTTTCTGTCGGCATTTATAGGAACTATGTCTTCCTTCATGAGAAGTTTCAGCAGGTCGGCAACGGTTTGGCCGATCCCATAATACCCAACTTCCATAGGGCCCAGGCGGTCCTGGATAAATGCCGAAATTTTTCTTTCCAGGTACACCGCAAATATCATGTAGGTGCAGATGAGTCCGAGAAAGATGACAAAGGCTAACATAACGCTAAATTAATGCGCTAATCAATAATATACTAATAAAAGACAGGGCTTGATAGCGGCAAAGTTTATTCCCAGAGTGGGTAATATTCCAGCTCTACTTCTTCCTGGAAGAATATCTTAGTTGACTCAGCAAATGAGTGGGTAAAGTCGGAAACAAAAAATTTATTGTTGCTTTTCCGGCTATCATTCATAAGCTTATTAGTTTGGAGATATTCTTTGAGATGAGCAGCCACAATGTGTGATGTATCTATCACTGCTACTTTATCATTATAAAATTCCTCTATCTCTTTTCTTATCAACGGATAGTGGGTGCAGGCAAGAATCAATGCATCAATGTCCTGAATACGTTTATCAGACAAGTAACCATTAATAATATTTTTGCTGATGGAATGATCGAAAAAACCCTCTTCTATCATGGGAGCCAGCAAAGGTGTGGCCAGTGATTTCAGATGAATATTTTTCCCAAGCTTGTCTATTTTCTTCTGATACACATTTGACCCCACCGTTTTCTTAGTTCCTATTAATCCGATTGTCTTATTGTCTAAATGCAGGGAGATATAAGAAATGACAGGATCGATCACATTGATTACTTTGGCTTTGCTTCCGACATATTCTTTCGCAAGATGATAAGCGGCAGAAGAAGCCGAATTGCATGCTATAAGAATCACTTTGCAATTCTGTTTCAACAGCAGATCGCAGATCTTCACCGTGTAAGATTGAATCGCCGCAGAAGATTTATCCCCATAAGGAAGATGGGCGGTGTCGCCGAAATAGATCAGTTCTTCCTGTGGAAGCTGCATCTTTACTGCATGTGCGACTGTAAGGCCGCCTATACCACTGTCAAAAATCCCTATTGGTTGATTTTTATTCATTGAAGTAACTTGAAATTAATTCCAAATCATACATAGATTTTCAGGTAATAATATAATAAAAACACTAAAAACGGTTGTATTTATTTGTATTTTTTATTTTTATAGTTAATAATTTTACTTATTATTACACCAAGAAATTTAACGTGCTGTAACAATTTCTTACGTTAGAATATGATACCCAACCAGCTAAAGGAACTTTATTTGTAATTTATGCAAAAAATAAAAAGTGTTCTTTTAGTAGATGATGATAACATCAATAATTTCATCAACGAAAGGCTGATTAAAAAATTAGCCATGACCCAAGAGGTAAATATAGTTGTAAATGGTGAGGAAGCCCTTGATTTTTTAAAGCAAAAAATCTCCAGTCCTGAATCTGTACCAGATCTTATTCTTTTAGATATAAACATGCCTGTGATGGATGGCTTTGAATTTCTGAAAGAATATGAGAAGCTTGAACTTCCGAATAAAGACAAAGTGATTATTTCCATGCTTACAACGTCCACAAACCCAGGTGACATGGAAAAATTTAATAAGGCCCGGGTGGCAAGCTTTATCAATAAGCCGTTAACAGAGCCGAAATTAATTGAGATCATGCAAAAACATTTTGGCTGGTAAGCTCTTATTATGCCAATGGATAAAGAAAAGCTAAATATTCTGTTGGTTGATGATGACAGCATCAACAATTATGTAAGCGAGAGCATCATTAAAAATATTGGGATCGCCAAACACATTGAGAAGAAGCTCAATGGTAAAGAAGCCATAGAATTTATAAATACCGCATTAATCAAAAAGGAAAATAACCCTGACCTGATCCTTATTGATATTAATATGCCTGTCATGGACGGAATGGAATTTTTGGAGGCCTTTAATAAGATCAAGGAAAAAAATAATATGATCGTTTATCTGATGCATACTGCGCCCCTCACTCCTGCGCAAAGAAAAAGAATAGACAATGTTTACTTAAGCGGCAATATCGAAAAACCACTTACTAAAGAAAAACTCTCGAAAATACTCTCGGTACATTTCTAATATCAACCCTTCACAATTTTCCTTCTCTTTAAACCTTTAAAAGGATCATAACCATTCATTTCTTTGGCATAATATCCCGACCCATTGTATTCCCTCATTGCGGGATGCTCTTTGCATTCAGCAGAACACGCGCCTTTCATCTCCCATCCACAATTCTCACAAACAGGTACATGTAGGTTACAATTGGCATTTGCACAATTAATCATTCTGTCGCATTCAACGCCGCATAAATGGCAGTTTGCGATTATTTTGGGATTTACCTGATTGATGTCGGCAATAATTCTATTGTCAAAAACATAACACTTCCCGTCAAAATCCTCTCCCTTCTCTTCAATTCCATATTTAATGATGCCGCCGTGAAGCTGGTATACATTTTCAAATCCATGTTCAAGAAGGTATGCGCTGGCCTTTTCGCATTTAATCCCTCCGGTACAATAAGTGATGATTTTTTTATCTTTGTATTTTTCAAGTTCTTTAACTTTTTCTGGAAAGTCACGGAAGTTTTCCAGGTCGAGCGTTACGGCATTTTTGAATCGGCCTACTTTGTGTTCATAGTTGGAGCGCACATCCAGGATCACAACATCCTGCTGATCTTTCATCTTTTTAAATTCAGCCGGCTCCAGATGGATTCCTGTCCTGTCATTTGGATTAATATCACTAAGCCCTGAATGCACTATTTCAGATTTCACGCGTACATTCAATTTTTTAAAGCCATGCTTATCAGATTCCTCTATTTTGAAATCAATAGAGGAGAAACGGGAATCAGCTTTGAGCATTTCCATGTATAGACGGCAGCTTTCAGTCGTACCGGAAATGGTGCCGTTTAAGCCTTCCGCTGCAATAATGATCCTGCCTTTTATTTCAAGGGAAATACAAAAAAGATGATGCTGTTCTCTAAAAGCCTCCGGGTCTTGTATGGGAGCATAGCAATAATACAGAAGTATCTGGTACTTTTTCATTTAACTGCTTAGTTTCAATCTAAGTGTTATGTAAAACAAGTAATAACAAAACAACAAAGTAAAGTGGTTTCAAATTTACACTTTTTGTCGCGAATGTTCAATTCAACACTGACGGGCTCATTTAACAGATATTCCTAATGCCGTCAAATCGTTCGTGGTAACTGTGGGAATTTCTCCTGCGTTGAGTTTGCTAACTACCAGTTTGGCGACTTTTTCAGCGTCTGCTTCATTTGCAAAAGAAGCGTTACCTTGAATTGCAGGAATCTGATTTTGACGAATTACCTGTTTACCTTCTTTCAAAATTGAATAACCCCAGCCTTCATTGGAGGTTGGGAAGGTTTTAAAAGTATATTCAATTTTTGCATGATCATTATTGCCATGTTCAGGGGATGAGAAAAATAATGTTGAAGTTTCGTAAAGAATATATAAACCCAGACAGAGCAATGGTATTAAAATTTTCTTCATTTTTATGGAGTAAATTCCCAGATATCGTCCAATCTTGTATTGATATATTTGCCTGTCACGACAAATGCCCTGTTTTTTACATTAAAAGATACAGCATCCATTCTGTTAATTCCCGCGAAGAGATTTACCTGAGTCCATGTATTGGCAACGGGGTCAAATACAAAACCTGAATTTAACGGGGCATTGAGATAGAAACCTGTGACAATATATCCGAGACCATTTAATGTAAATCCAACACCATCAGACCTTCTTACATCATAGTCTATAATTCCGTCTCCATTAATGTCAGCCGATAATGGAGCTTTCGCTGTCCATGTTCCGGAAGTAGTATCGTACTCCCAGGTATCGTTAAGATAAACTCCATTATATATGCCGGTGGTGATATAACCCTTATTACCAATTACAAAAGAAGTGGCATTAACTCTTTTTTCTCCTCCAATACTTACTATCTGAGTCCATTGATCTATTGCAGGATCATACTTCCAAACATCCTTTTTATTATTTCCGTCAAAACCAGTTCCGGCATATCCTTTATTATTAATAGAGAAAGCCGTGCCTCCGTATCGTGCAGTACCTCCGAAATTAGCTTTTGCTGTCCATAAATTGCGATAAGGATCGTATTCATAAAAATCATTATACATAATAGAGCCGTCATAACCGGTTCCAATATATCCTTTATTACCTACTCCGAAACCCATTGCTTCATTGCGGGCAACGCCGGGAAAATCAGCTTTTTGAGTCCAAAAATCCAGTACAGGGTCATACTTCCAAAAATCCTTGAGTCTTTTAGTTCCGTCAAAGCCTGTTCCAACGTAAGCAGTGTCTTTTATTGCAAAGGCTACTGCATTGCTTCTTGCTACTCCCTCGAAATTTGATCTTTCAATCCACGTTCCTGTTAAGGGTACTACGGCTGCAGCTTTTTTCTTACACCCTGTTATAGGATACATTGTTATTACCAGACAGGAAAAAACAATAAAATTTTTATAATTCATATTTCAAAAGTTTAATAGAATACACTAAAATATAGCTTGAACTTAATTGATTTCAAAGTAGCATCGTTTGCCTTTAATACTAAAGCTTCGGCCCTGCCGCTGGAGAGCACAGAATTTGAACCTAAAATCAGCGCTTTGCTGCTAAGGGTATTGTTAAGAGTATCCTTAAGCTGCAAGGCGATAAAATCGGTTACATCAAAAGTGTAACTGGTATTTTCCTCTCTCTCCCAATCAATATAGGGGCTTATAACTTCGGGATTGATTGAATTAGAATAATTAATAATAGTTGTGGGAATATTAGTGAGATCAGTTTGATACAAGGATAGTAAGGTAGCGGGATAGTAACTCTGATCGTAACTGTTTTTTTCAGGAGTAATGACTAAAGTCGCTTTTGAAATAAATGCCCTGGGATATATTTTTCTGATATTGTACAGGTATGGAATTTGAATTTTTGGAAATAAGTTAATGCCTGTAAGGAGATATGCTTCATCGCTTGTCTGAGAGGAATTTATTTCGTCATAATTATTTTTAAGTGATGCTGCCAGGATTGCTGGCCTGACATTAGTGATCCGGTTAAAATGTATGCAATTGTTATTGTTAACGAAATCATAATATTTTACAGTTGTCGGGTTATCGCTGTCATGATAATAAAGGCGCATGACAGGATTTAACGAGTAACCATAAATGGCAACATCACTAACATCCGGCACAATGACAAGTCCTCTGAAGTAATCCATGAAAGAAGCATTGGTTCTAAGCTGGTAACTTGAATAGGCGAGATCAAAGAGATTCTTGCCAAATGGCTGAGGAAGCCTCAGATGCACTTGATGAGCCGGAAAATCTTTAATGTGAAAGCTTGTGTCGATTATAAACGGGCCGTATTGAAAACTTGAGGAATTATATAAAGCCACCCCATTCGCATATTGCATGATGTCAGTGACCTGATGTACTCTTATTCTATGTAATTGAGTCGTGTCACCATAACTGTATTCTTCAGTCAGAATTAGCGCTATAGAATCATAAACAGGTATGCCGGTATATATTAAAATATCCTCTATACCGTCTCCGTTAACATCAGTTCCATTCAATGCCAGCTGAAAATAGGCGCTGGCTGATACACTTCCTATTTTAGGGTTATTATATGAACCCGCTATTAGCCTGAGTGAATTTGAGGTAGGCAATGAATCAACTAATAGTGTTGAAAGATTGACTGTGAAGGTATCAGTGAAAACAACTTTAGCATTAACTGCCGGATTTATGGGTACTGTAAGACTTTTATCCTTACACGAAATCAGAATTAAGTTTAGTAGCCCAATGGCAATAAAAGAATACCTTTTTATTAATTCTATCTTCACTGGTTATTGCAAATAAAAAGTAAATATAATTGATAATATTTTATTGTGCTAGAAATATATAAGAATCGGCAATTATTGCGTTAAATCATTTCGCAGATATATACAGATCAGCAATCCTTCTCAACAATAAAATCTGATTTAATGATAAGATTTTATATAACGGTCAATAAGTATCTTATTATATATACTTTATGATTAAAAAATTTCAATGTAAAAATAAATAGATCAACTAACGGGCTTTGCGGGGTTTCCAAACACTGTCTGGCCGGGTTTGACATCTGAAATAACGACTGACCCGGCTCCTATCCTTGCATCTTTGCCTATCTGAATCCCTGATACAATAACTGCTCCTGATCCTATAAAAGCCCTTTTGCCAATCTTTACACCGGAATTGATCACAGTGCCTGAACCTATCTGTACAAAATCATCCAGCTCAGCATCAAAGTCAACAGTAGCATTGCTGCTTAAAACACAATGGTTGGCGATCTTCGCATTGGTACTCACCACTACGCCTGCGCTGACCATATTTCCATGCCCTATAAAAGCAAGTTCAGAAATATAGGCAGTTGAATGGATGGCATTTACGGGCATCACTTTCATTTTTTTCAACATGTCAACCAAAGTCTCCCTGAACCTATTATCATCAGAAGCAATGAAAGCGGCGCATTTCTTACCAATGTATTTGAGAAATCCATCATCATCTGTTCTTCCCAAAACCGGTATGTCGCTTATTTCCTTACCATGCAGCTTTTCATCATCATCCAGAAAACAATAAATTGTGACATCGTTACTCTGAAAAATATCCAGGGCCACTCTTCCCATGCCTTTGGCACCGAAAATTATTACAGGTGTTTTCATTTTTATATAAGAGAACTGCTGCAAGATATATTTATAAATTAATTAAGACAAGATTCGGTTTATTGAATTAAGAACATGCAGAAAGCTGTTTTTAGTTCAGGCAGTGTTTTTAATCGCGGCGTTTATAGGCATTGATATAAGAATTATGAAATAGGAAAAAGTATGTAGAATCCTGCAATGGCTGATCTTTGGGCGTGACCATTAAATCGGGTTTTGTCATTGCATCCTGTCCGGAGACTATCTTTAGCGAAGTATTCTTTTCCATCGAATGCAGGCGGATAAATGTATTATACTCCGGGTCTGATGCCTGAATGTTTTTAACATGCAATGAATCAATTCTTGCAAGAAACTGATCAAGCTCAGTATAATAAGAAAATGTTTTGCGTTCCAATATACGATAATTGAGCAATGTGTAAAATCCGAGCGTAATAATAATACAGGCTATGCCTGTCACTTTTTGCGATAAAGTATTTCCTGCCAATAAGCCGATCAGCTTAATGATAAAGTAAGCAAGGCCTGCACTCAGGAAAAGCAAATAATAGAGCCATACTCTTTCAAAAGGCAATACTTTTTGAATGAAGATCATAAAAAATGGAAGAAAGAACAGAAGAATTATTGCGGCAATCGTCGTGACATGCTGTTTTGCTCCAAGCCATGCCAGCCCTGCTATGGCTGCTAAAGAAAACAATAGGCTAAAACCATCGCCCCACCAGAAACTATTCAGATGAAGTATATATTCCGGAAACTTATTGTAAAAATCAGCAGGGGATGAAACCCAGGTATTACCAAAAACAACATCCGCCGGATTCAACAACAATACCGGCAAGTATAAAATTAAAAACAAAACAACGATCACCGAATAAAGAGCTATCGTTTTAAAAAACAGATAGCGATCCTGCTTCTTCCATATAATAAAAAGAGTCCATAAGAACATGGAAGCAAAAGGATACAAAAACACCGGCAGGGTATAGAAGCCGAGTACCGAGGAAACAACAAATAGCAGTAGATAAAATCTCCTGCTATTGAATAAAAATTGCCCCAGCGAATAAAACGCTAAAAAAACAAAAAAGGTAACCAGTATGTATCCTCTTCCCTGCGAGGAATAAAAGTTCGTTTGTTCAGATAAAGAAAAGATGATGGTGGAAAGCAGGGAAATTTGAAATCCTAAATATTTTTTCAGAACTAAAAAAAACAAAAAACTCAAGGCTAGTCCACTTAGAAATGCCGGCAGGCGCATCACCAATAAAGGATCATCAAAAAATAAGTTTATAAATACGCATAGCTCGGAATAAAAAACATGGTTATTGGGACCTGGGTAATAAGAGGCGGAAGTTAGAAACCCTTTGCTTACAAAGTGAACATAAGAGAAGGCTTCATCAATGAATATTGGGAACCTGATGAAATAAAAGAGATGAAACCCGATAATAAAAATGAAAATATTTATGGCTATTGTCTTTTCCGGGAAAGATAAACTTTTGATTTCCTGAACCAGGTTGTGAAAAACAAGAATGGCATCTTTCCTGGTTTCCCCGATAAACAAATTGACTTTTGATATTCTGGCAAAGAAAATCAAAAGACCGTATAACGTGGTAACGATTAGCAAAGCGATCCTTAGAATAATAAACTTTGGGGGAGTAAGAAATGAAGCACGGAATTGCTCTAACTTGTCTTCCGCATTGAGAAACCTAACAATAAGGACTGTAAAATCATGATAGTTATATAGGTATACCATTAAGACAAGTCCTGTCAGCATGCATAAGACCGAAATAAATATTATTTTTAGGACAAGGTAAGCTCCGGATATTTTTACTGGCACTTTCAATTCATCAAAGATTTACTTTAATATATCAAATGCGGGATCAATTAAAAAATGGAGTTACTG
>DATMOV010000268.1:0-9539 GCA_035568055.1 Cytophagaceae bacterium | reverse complement strand
CCGCGCCACTTGCAAATTGCCCGATAAGATATTCGTAAGCATCTCCCAATACATCAAGTTCTGTATTCTGTAACTGGAAATCAATCTTGTCGAGGTGCGATAATACTTTTGCTATGATTTCATTTCTTGTTTCGGGGCTTTTACCAAGTTTGGTGCTATTCAAATCCATATCCTCGAAAAGATTATCAAAATCTTCTTCGCTATCAGTCCCCATTGTACTGAGTTGGATGTTTGTCAGAATTTTTTGAAGGTCTTCAAGAATAAATTTCTTTCCGTCAGTTTTATCGTCATTACCATTGCCACGTTTAGCTACCTCACTAAATAATTCAGATGGCTTCAGGAAGTAGCCCAGTTTTTCCAACGATTCTTCCTTAATCGCTTTCACATATTCTTTGCCGTCTTTAGTGTTCTCTTTTATATCACGGTACTTTATTTTATCCTGCTTTAAAATAGAGTTCGCATAAATCTCCATTCTTTCAGAAAGGTATTTGTAGAATATAAACCCTAAAATATAATCGCGGAATTCATCCGCATTCATTTTCCCGCGTAAAGTATCTGCAATATTCCAGAGTTGTTTTTCGAGCTGCTTTTTTTGGTCTTCTGACATTTAAAATTATTATTTTACAACTGGCTGTTGAAAAGTATGATAAGAAGTATCTTTGTTTATTTCGGAAATCTTATACTCTTAATTGTATTTATCCCTTTATTTCCCCTTAGTTGAAACCAATAGCTCTCTCACATCTACATTTAAAGCTTCAGCAATTGAAAACAGTGTTTCCATTGTTGGCTGCATCTCATTCTGACACCATTTTGATACGGTGGTTTGATGAACTTTAAGTTGTTCTGACAACCATATATTTGACTTTCCTTTTTCTGCGAGTACAGCCTTAATCCTGTTATATATTTTTTTATCCATTAAAATAGCGCATTTAGCTAATTTATTGGACAAGATAAGGAATCGAACAAACTGATATTTTATTGAAAATAAGTGAATTTATCTATTAAATTACCGTTTAGAAGTAATATATTTGTTTAAAACGGTAATTTTATTTTATTTTTAAATAATTGGAAGATAAATATGAAAGAACAGGAAAATTCCGAAAATCAAAAGAATGTAACTCTTTCTCATGACGTTGTATTAGCATTAGAAGATTTATTTCAGTTTAGTTCTCCACGTCAATTAAGGATTAGTCTCATGGAAATTTTCTTTTCCCACCTCTGCAATACTAAGCTTGAAGAATACAAGCCGGAGATCAAGAATATTGCTGCTGACTTCTATTTCCTATTAAAATTTCTGGAGGAAGCGGAAATGTATGAAAAGGAAAAAGATATTTGAGTATAAAAAAAGCTATGAGAAAAATCAATTGCGTACTTGTCATTGATGATAGTGAGATGGATAGATGGCTCGCTTTAAAAATTCTTGAACAAGCTGATATTAATTCATCAGCGATAACAGCAAGCAATGGACAGGAAGCCCTTAAAAAACTAACCGAATATTTGGAAGAAAATAATTGCCTGCCGGAATTAATACTTGTAGATCTTCAAATGCCGCTAATGAATGGTTTTGAATTCATAAAAAAAATAAAAATGCTTTCTCATTATCCTGAAAGCAAAACTCAGATTATTCTTCTAACCGCCGGCCTGGATTCGGAAATAGATTTGCCTAAAATAGAGGAAAATGAAATCAAGCATATCCTTTTTAAACCTTTAAATAAAGAGGAGTTATTAAATATGATTGATCTTAGTTTTAAGGAAAAGAGATAATGAATTACACCTTGTTGGCGCAGGCAGAAGAAAAATCCTTTTTAAAAATAATCTTCATAATTTAACTTTTCAACTATTCTGAAAGCGCGGCTTATTCTGGGTTTCAAATCTTGCTGTGTCTGAATCTTATATTTATCAAACTCTTCTTGGTAATCTAAAATTTCCAATGGATTTGTAAATAATGTCAGGTCAATTTTTTTATCTATTATTTCCGCATTATCTATAAGACTATAACAATATTGTTCTATAAAGTTATGACCTTCGTAATCATTGTTAAGAATTACGATAAAATTTGTCGTGCTAAAAAGTTCTATATAACAATATAATAATTTCTTCTTGTTATCTCCTTTCAAATACAAAACATGAGAAATTTCCATTTCAGCTAATTCATGTATCTTACAAATTGGATAATAAAAAGCAACAAAATCATTTCTTACATCCGGCAGACAAATGTATTTGATTATCTCTTTTACAAGATCTCTGTTTCCCCCTTTAGCTAAATAAAAATTTAAAGCAATTTTTGCTATTCCACGATGGGCTCTTTTCCCGCCAAAAATATAATCCTCAAAATCTACACGTTCTTCTAAATAAATGTCCTTGAACTCAATTCTTTTCAATTCCTCCTCAACATTAATAGAAAGATCTTTTTTAGCAAGTTTTGTAAGTATATGTCGTGCTTCTTCTTCGCTTTTAACCCTTAACTTCTTCAATCTTCCGTCATCAGTGAATTCGATTAGGGGTTTAGCAAAAGTATATTGAAGTTTATTATCAATTAAAACTTCCTGCCTTGATTCTTTCGTTATTCCAACTAATCTTAACCCTTGTTGTTTTCCTCTGTCTAATTTAAAAGGTATTAATCTTGCGAAAATCAGTTGCTGGCTTAACTCTCCTTCAAGTTCTGTTCCTAATATATTATTGCACCCTTCGCAAAGAAGATTAGATGATTTGATATGTCCACCACAAAAATTAGGGATGATATGTTCCTCCGAAATATATTTTTTATCCTTTAGTTGTTTAGGGTTAGCTTGATTTTTAGGAATTAAAGGATCTGAGCATTTATAACAAGTCATATATTATCATCTCATTTTAAAGTTTTGTATATTATTTCTTATAAACAATAAAGAATGATTGAGTATCCCGAAATTGTATATAAATATAGATCATGGAAAGGTTTTCATAAGGATATATTACTGAAGAATGAAATTTATTTTGCTTCTCCGAATGAATTAAATGATCCTTTTGATTTTAGAATACCTCGTAATTGGAGCTTGTTAACTGATGAGCAGATGGTGGAATTTGCAGAATCAAGAATAAATTCGTTTACTAATATTCCCTTCGGCCAGATAGAAGATTACAAAAAATTCATTCTCAATAAACTTAAAAATGACAAAGAATTACAATCGGAATCCGACACTTTTACTTATGAAAAACAGAATCTGGATTTCGGAGTATTATCATTAAGTAAAACATACAAAGGTGTTTCAATGTGGTCGCATTATGCGGATTCACATAAAGGTTTTTGTGTAGGTTTTAAAACAAAGGAACTTGTTGGTTCAGGAGAATTAGGATATGGTCATGTTGAATATTTAAATGACTTTCCACAAATTAATCCTTTAGAAAGCAGTGCAACCAATACTGCCAATATTCAGATTTATTCAAAATCTAAAGAATGGGAATATGAAAAAGAATTTAGAATATTGAAAATAAAAATTGATGGCTTTAAAAATAAAGCTAATAGAATTCATGCCTTCAAAGATCAGGCTATTGCAGAAATTATTTTAGGAATGGAAATAATTGAAGATGATAAAAAAACTATTATTGAAATGGCTAAAAGTAAAAATATAAAGGTCTATCAAATTCATCAAATTCCTTTTACTTTTGAAATTGAAAAAAAAGAAATTAAATACTAAATCCATAAAATTGGAACATTCTTAATTTTTATCCACTCAATTTGGAGGCTCTTATCATGATAGCAATTTCAAGATAAGTTTTTTTGCAGTAAGCATATTCTATAAATCATCGGTTTCATTTCTCATACATCTCCAATATTTAATTACGCATTTTTTAATATAATTTTTCAAATACAGGTATTTATTAATATATTTTAAATCAATTATTTATGACAATATAAAATATAATACTAAAATATTTAGCGCATAATATTTTAACTTTTGGAAAATATCCACGTATATTTGAGCGTTCAACAATAAACAAAAGAAAGATATGCGTAACAGACTAACAAAGGAACAGGCAGAACAGATTCTTTCCCCCTTTATCCCCACCATTACCGGCAGTGTTAAAAAAGGATTCCGTGACTATATAAATAGTTGCGCCCGCTACTCGGAAAAAAGATCACTCGAATTAAAAGCCCGCACAAAAGCGACCATGATCCACAACCTGATTATTGAAAGGATAAGGGAAGCTTTTGAAGATGCTCCAGGAATTACTGTCAAAGAATACAGAGACGTTTTCGGGCTTCATTTCAGAAATCAGGTTTTTATCCGCTTCAACAAATTCAACTCAAGGCTTGAACCGACAAAGGCAAGAACAAAACAGAGAACAAGGTTTGAAAACCAGCAGACCGTGATCCCTGGCTTTCCGCGCAAGCCCATGTTCCTTTATGCAGGATATACCTTTACCCCCTCCATGACAGGGATCGGAAGCATTAATATCTCGTGCAGGTTTAAAGGAAATAAAGAATGGATGATGGAAATATTCAGCCATAAGCCGGTTCAAAGACAGATCGCAATAGGTGAACCGCAGGAAAAACTTGTGAAAGTAAAACAGACAAACAAATTAAGAAAAGCGAGCTAATATGAAAATTATAAAGCTTAAACAGGATCTGCCGGAATTTAACCACAAGCTTATTGCCGTAGCCCGTGAACAGCGAGGCTTGGGACAAAAAGAGCTTGCCGAAAAGGTAGAAATAGATCAGGGCAATATCTCAAGGATCGAGAGCGGGAAACAAATCCCGATGAAGGACACGATGGAGAAAATTGCAAAAGCCCTGAATTATAACTTAGAGTTTTTCAAACAGAAGTCACAGGTGATTGATTTTGAAAGCTCCTTCTACCGCAGGCGGCTTAAGATACCAAAGAAAGACCTTCTGAAAGCGGAAGCAAATATCAACATATCTAAGGTAAACCTTGATGCCCTCCTTAGAATGGTTGAACTTCCGGAGCCGGACTATTTAAAGTTTGATCTTTCTGAGGGAGGCACAGTACCGGATTGTGCCATTAAGCTTAGAGAATACTGGAAGCTCCCTCAAGGGTATGTTGCCAATCTCACGCAGATCCTTGAAAAGAACGGGATCGTAGTTATCAGCATTGACTTTGAAGGAGTGAATATTGACGGACATGCCATCGTCACAGAAGATAATATTCCGGTTATTTTTATTAACAGGAATATTCCGGCAGACCGTTACAGGCTCACCCTTGCACACGAGCTTGGACATTTAGCCCTTCACGTGGGAAAAGAAATTTCAGAAGAAAGGGACGTAGAAAAAGAAGCCTTCCTTTTTGCAGGGGAATTTATGATGCCCGAAAAAGAGATCAAGCCTGACCTGTCAGATGTAAGCCTTGAAAGTCTGAAAGAGCTTAAAAAATACTGGAAGATTTCTATGGGCGCATTAATTAAGAGAGCCAGCGACCTGAAAGTAATAAGCGACAATCAGTATAAGTATCTATGGCAGCAAATGGTAAAGCTCGGCTATAAAAAAAGAGAACCCGAAGAGCTGGACTTTGATAAAGAAGAGCCGTCCATTATCAGGCAGCTTGTAGATGCCCATATTGACGAGCTTGAATTCAAAGAAAAAGAGCTTGCCGAATTTCTTGGCATGAAACACGAGGAATTTTCACTCAAATATCTTGCTGACCGTGCAAAATTAAAGAAAAGCCGAGGGGGAAAGGCATGAGCTTAAATCAAGCCTAACCCAAAAGCTGTCTCTTGAACTGACTTGAACCACCAGGTCAATTTAAAACCAACATAAACCTAAGTAACTAATCAAGGCCGGAAAACGGCTTTGCCAGAAATTTTATTGCCAAAAAAACCGCTATGAAAAATTATTACCTGCATCTTATTTTTTCCGGACTTCCTCAAAGTCCGGTGATGGTGCATAGCTGTCATTATCCTTAACACCCACTCACATTTTCATCTCCATTAATCAGAATTTTTGAAGCTCGTAAAGAGCATCACAGGAAAGGTATGTCCTTTTTCCAGAGAAAAAAAATAAATAAGGGAAAAGAAGGACGAATACGGGAAAGCAGCCACTGACAAGGGAAACAGAGGAAAGCAAGTTGCAAATTTTACAGACCTTTCCGACATCAAATTAAAATCAATTATAAAAATAAAAAAAGAAGGACTATGAACAGGTTTGCAGAGAAGTTTGAAAAGTTTGACAGGATCGTAAGAAAGATTGAATTTTTAACCGACCAAGTGGTAGGAAATCCGCTGAGCGAAGAGCTGAAAAAAAAGTTAAAGAAAGCCGAAGAAAGGCTTTACATAATGATCGAAAAAGAGGAGAAGGAAATTGACAGATTACTTGAATCACTTAACGAAGAACCAGAATGGGAAGAGTAGAATACAAAATCAGGATGCTCTTTGAGATAAGAGCGTACAGGTTCAAGGAACTTGTACAGATATACAGTGTGGATGCAAAGACACTTCGGAAATGGCTGCACGCCATGAACGTAAAAATTGCAATCAACGGAAAAACCTATATGATCCGTGAGGTGGAGCAGATGGTGGATGCCATCGGTTTTCCCTATCAGATCTATGACATTGATTATGACAACAGCGATGATAAGTGCGTAAGAAAAGAATTCAAAAGGCCATTTGAAGTAAAGCCTTACAGACCTAAAGAGCTTGCCGCACTTTACAACACCTGTTCCAAAACATTCAGGGAACAATGGCTTGCCCCCATCAAGGGAGAGATCGGCGCTTTGAACGGAGGCTACTATCTGATTCCGCAGGTGGCAAAGATCATTGAGATCATCGGACTTCCCTATTTCATCTATCAGGATGAAGAGAGCAGCAAGGAAGAGAAAAGCGAAAAAGCAGCCTGAAAAGAAAATAAGGGAAAAGAAGGACGGATAGCGGAAAGCAGCTACTGACAAGGGAAACAGAGGAAAGCAGTTCCCGAATTTTACAGATATTTGTTTCATCAATTTTAAACGAGGACAAAAAAAATATGCGCTTAACCAGTTTTGACAAAAGAAAAAAGAAAATAAGGGAGAAGAAGGAAGGATAGCGGAAAGCAGCCCCTGACAAGGGAAACAGAGGAAAGCAGTTTTGAAATTTTACAGATATTTGCTTCATCAAATTTACATCGGGACAAAAAAAATACGAGATCAATCAGTTATGAAAAAGGAAAAAATAAAATAAGGGAGAAGAAGGACGGATGCGGGAAATCAGTCCCTGACAAGGGAAACAGAGGAAACCAGTTTTGAAATTTTACAGATATTTGTTTCATCAAATTTAAACGGAGGGAGAGAAAGCAATGCAGGGGACACCAACACAAAACCAAAGTAATTTTTCAGTATTCCTTCTGGGAGCGATACTGAACATACTGGCGGCAGTAGATTATGTCAGCCTGATAGACTATTCCCTGAAAGCAATTATCGGAGGACTTATCTGGCTTGGGTTCAAGATCACTTCAGAGATCATCATGCAGCGGATGAGCGTGAAGAAAAAAAAGGAAGCAGAGGACAATGAGTAAAGGGAAGTATCTCCTGCTTGGGGCGGGGATTGTGGGGCTGGCGGCAGGAGGCACATACCTTTATAACCTCAGCAGGCTTTCCAGCGAGCTGGAAATAGTAATCAAAGCGGTGATCTACAAAGTAACCCTGAGCGGGCTTGTGGTCAGGGTCATGGTTACGCTGAAAAATCCGACAGGCGGATCATTAAAAGTGAAATATCCTTTTGTCAAGATGCTCTACAAGGGCAATACGTTTGCAAGCTCGGAAGTAAAAGACCTGGATTATGAACTTGTAAAGTTCGGAGAAAAGCAGCTTGATCCGATAGACATTAAACTGTCTTTTATCACGCTTGCTTCAAACGTGCCAGCCCTTTTGAAAGAATACAGGGCAAGCGGGAGCGCAGTTATTGACGTGGAAACTGTGACAACGCTTAATGACAGGATCGGATATAATAAGACACAGAAGATAATACTTGGAGGAAAACCGGCACAGTAAATCTTCAAGGAAACCGGAAGCGGAATGGGGGAAAAGAGAGACCGGACGAGGCGAGAGAAGTGAGAGAGAAGCAGGGAAAGCAAGAGAGGAAGAAAGAGGCGAATGGAAGCAAAGGCAGGAAGAAGGGTTAGAAGCGGCGATGGGTTTAAGGATCTCTTTCCCCCGCCAACCGGAAATGACACAGTCATTAAGAAGAGCGCCAATGTCTCGGACACTGTAAAATTTATTCAGGAGAAAGCTCCGGAAACAGTATGGCAGACAAAACGCTTTGCAAGGTACATCAAGGGAAAAACGCTGGATGAAACCTGCTCAAACATCTGGCACTGGCTCTATGAGCATATCCCTTACAAGAAGGATGAAGAAGGCGTAGAGCAGATACGAAGTCCGAGAAGGACAGTGTATGAAGGTTCTGAAACAGGAGTGGATTGCGATTGCTACACCTTCACCATATCCAGCACGCTGCTGGCAATGAACCCTCCCGTGCCGCATAAGTACAGGATCACAAAGTACCTGAAGAAGGACGGCTCTGCCCCTTACTGGCAGCACATTTATATCGTAGTGCCGAAAAACGGAAGGCTGGATCATGAGCTGAAAAGCAGGGACGATTACATCGTCATAGACTGCGTGAAGGACGCATACGATGAGGAAGAACCATACCTTGAATTTAAAGACTACAATGCAACTATGAGACTTGATTATTTAGACGGGATTGACGGCAATGAGGAGGAATATCAGGTTCCAAAACTGGCCGATGCACAGGGACTGGCAGAGATTTACGAAGAAGAAGAGCTTGGCAAGATCGGGCAATGGATAAAGAAAGCGGCAAAGAAGGTAGAGAAAGGTGTGGTAAAGATTGGCGGAAAAGTTCTTAAAGCATCCATCGCACCTTTCAGGGCAGGCTTCCTGCTTGCCATGAAGGAAAACATCTTCAACATCGCAAAAAGAATAAGGTACGCTTATCTGGATGAAGCAAAAGCTCAAAGCATGGGCATGAACATGATGGCCTTTGGCAAGCTCAAAAAGATCATGGACAAAGTGGAGAAGGTCTATGCTGATGCGGGAGGAAAAAAAGAAAACCTGAAGAAAGCCATACTTGCCGGCAGAGGGAATAAAGACCGGAAGGTGGAGCTTGCAGGGCTTTTCGGAACAAGCGATGAATATGCCGACCAGGAAGAGTACAACATCATTCACGGCATTACAAAGCTTGAAGGTTTGACAGGGCTTGGCGTACTTCCGGCAGTCATAGCCCCTGCGGTGGCAGCGCTCACGGCAGTTGCAAAAGTGCTGGGACAGGTGAAAGACCTCTTTCCGAAAAGCTCATCGGGAGCAAAGGAAATGAGTTCCGATACCGGCTCTGAGGCGGACGGATCAGCAGGTGCGGATGCAGCATCAACAGATACATCAACAAGTACAAACACAGATAATGCAGATGAGGGGAACAATAATCCGGATAATAGCGCAACTGTTCAGACAACAGTACGAGATAAATCTGGAGGAAATACAGCCCTTGTTGCTTCAGGTTCAGATCAGGGCGGGACAACTCTTCCGGCAACTAAAAGTACGGCGGATTCGCAAAGCGTACAG
>DATMOV010000267.1:0-5558 GCA_035568055.1 Cytophagaceae bacterium | reverse complement strand
TATATAAAAGCGAAAATGCAGGAAGGCAAAGCTGTGATAGCAACGACCAAGCAAGGAGAGTTCGCAGGCTTCTGCTATATAGAAACCTGGGGGCATGGCAACTATGTTTCCAACTCAGGCCTCATCGTGTCTCCACAATTCAGAAAAGACGGGCTTGCTACCAAAATCAAGGAAAAAGCTTTTGAACTTACCCGCAAAAAATATCCTGAAGCAAAGCTATTTGGCCTTACTACAAGTCTGGCTGTTATGAAGATCAATTCAGACCTAGGCTACCAGCCCGTCACTTTTTCGGAGCTTACGGATGATGAAGAATTCTGGAAGGGCTGTTCAGGCTGCGTGAACTATGAAATCCTCATGAGCAAAAACCGTAAAATGTGCTTCTGCACAGGAATGCTCTATGATCCCGCTGAGAAAAGCAAAAGCAAATGGGACTTTGTAAAAAAGTCAAAACTTTATGCCAGATGGCTTTCGTTTAAGAACAGTAAACTTTTAAAAGCCTTCATCAAAGATCCTGTCAAAGTATTATCGCCGCTTTTCAGGGTATCCTGAGATTGGTATGAGCTATCGCGGCGACTTGGGAGGATTGTTTGCTCCACAAGCCACTCAATGCTCATGACTGATTATTCGATTTTTATTGATAATTTTATCCCATATTATAATTCCAAAAAGCAATGAGTAAAAAAGTAGTATTAGCGTTCAGTGGAGGATTAGATACATCCTATTGCGTAAAATATTTATCAGAGGAAAAAGGGCTGGAAATATATTCTGCCATTGTGAATACAGGCGGATTTACCAAAGAGGAATTAAAAGAGATTGAAGATAAAGCCTATAAGCTCGGCGTAAACAAACATATCACGCTGGATGTGACAGACCAGTATTATAACGACTGTCTCAAATACCTCATTTTTGGTAATATTCTGAAAAATAATACCTATCCATTATCTGTGAGTGCTGAGCGTGTATTTCAGGCGATGGCCATCGCTAAGTATGTGAAGGAAGTAAAGGCCGAAGCAGTGGCACATGGAAGCACCGGTGCCGGCAACGACCAAGTTCGCTTTGATATGATTTTCAATATTCTTATTCCTGGTGTAGAAATCATCACCCCTATACGCGATAAAAAATTATCCAGAGAAGAAGAGATTGAATACCTGAAAGCAAAAGGTGTAGTTCAGGACTGGAGCAAATCCACTTATTCCATCAATAAAGGAATATGGGGAACCAGCGTGGGCGGAAAAGAAACACTGACCTCAAATCAATACCTTCCTGAATCGGCTTTCCCGACGCAAGTAACAAAAACAGGTTCAGAAGAAATTGAGCTCACTTTTGAAAAAGGCGAACTGAAAGAAGTAAATGGAAAAAAATTTAAGAACTCCGTAGATGCCATTCTTAAATTACAAAGTATTGCTGGTACTTATGGAGTGGGCCGGGATATACATGTGGGTGATACGATTATAGGAATAAAAGGGAGAGTTGGTTTTGAAGCTGCAGCTCCGGTAGTCATTATCAAAGCGCATCATGCACTGGAAAAACATACGCTTACCAAATGGCAGATGTACTGGAAAGAGCAGCTTTCAGGCTGGTATGGAAATTTCGTTCATGAAGGACAATTCCTTGACCCGGTTATGAGAAACGTGGAAAAATTTCTCGATGACACCCAAACCAATGTTACTGGCAAGGTAAAGATCTTTATAGCACCATATAGATTTCATATCATCGGTATTACTTCTGAGCATGACCTCATGTCATCAAAATTCGGCAGCTATGGAGAAATGAATAATGCATGGTCAGGAGAAGACGTGAAAGGTTTCGCGAAGATCTTTGGAAACCAGACTATGATCTATCATAAAGTAAATGAGCAGAAGGCAGAAAGTGGAAAGTAAAAAGTTATTAAAATTATGAGAATTAAAATAGGCATCGTAGGAGGAGCGGGTTACACAGGAGGAGAACTTTTGCGCATCCTTGTATTTCATCCCAATGCGGAAATTGTTTTTGTCCACAGCAACAGCAATGCCGGAAATTTAATTTCAAAAGTTCATACCGATCTTCTTGGCGTAACTGAATTGAAATTCTCTGACTCGCTGAATAGAAGTATTGATGTATTGTTTATGTGTGTAGGACATGGCGATGCAGTTAAATTTATCACAGGAAATACTGATTTCTTTAAAAACTCCGGTTTTCGCATCATTGATCTAAGTCAGGATTTTCGGCTTGCAGAAAAAAATAAAACACAGCACATTGAACCAGCGGCTACAGACTTCGTCTATGGATTGGCTGAGCTTCAAAAGGAAAAAATCAAGAAAGCAAGATATATTGCTAATCCCGGATGCTTTGCTACCTGCATTCAGCTCGGGCTGCTTCCGCTTGCTGCAAAGAATCTATTGAATGATGAAGTGCATGTATCAGGCATTACCGGCTCTACCGGGGCGGGACAAAGCCTTACTGAAACTTCTCACTTCAGCTGGAGAAATAATAACATGTCAATATACAAGGCATTCACCCATCAGCATCTGAAGGAAATAATGCAGAGTATAAAATCGTTACAGAATAATTTCAATAAGGCAATAAATTTCATTCCGTTTCGTGGAGATTTTACCAGAGGAATATTTGCCACCCTGTATACTAAGTCCAAACTGGCGATTGAAGAAGCGTACGAGCTTTACGAAAATTATTATAAGGATCATCCATTCACTCATATTTCAAAAGTGAATCCTGATCTTAAACAGGTAGTTAATACCAATAACTCAATTATTTATCTGGAAAAACACGATGATTATTTGCTCATAGTAAGCATGACCGATAATCTCTTAAAAGGCGCATCCGGACAAGCAGTGCAGAATATGAATCTGATGTTCGGGCTGGAGGAGACGGCGGGGTTGAGGTTGAAAGCAACAGCTTTCTAGGTTTTACGTTGTACGTATTACGTTTTAAGTTAAATCTATGCAAAATTATAAAGAGTTAAAAGTTTGGCAGAAATCACATTCATTAACTTTGGAGATTTACAGAGTAAGTGTAAACTTCCCGAAGTCCGAAGTTTACGGTCTTGTATCTCAAATCAGAAGGTCTGCCTATTCTATTCCCTCCAATATCGCTGAAGGTTGTGGCAAAAGAACTCAAAATGATTTAGCTAATTTTCTTCAGATTGCATTAGGCTCAACGAATGAAACAGAATATTTTATTTTACTCGCTAAAGATTTGACTTACCTTAAAGAAGATTCCTATCTTGAGTTGACTGATAAAGTCAATGAAATAAAAGCAATGCTGATTAATCTTATAAAAAAAGTTAGAGATTCAGCGATTATTAAAACGTAATACGTACAACGTAAAACTTAAAACATAACATGAAAACATTCGACGTATATCCTCTCTTTAACATAGAACCAGTGAAAGCTGAAGGAATTGCTTTGTGGGATAAAGAAGGAAATAAATACCTGGATCTTTACGGCGGTCATGCTGTGATCTCTATTGGTCATACACATCCGCATTATATAAAGAAAATTAAAGAGCAACTAGATAAGATTGGCTTCTACTCCAATTCTGTGATCATCTCTGCTCAAAATGAACTTGCTGAAAAGCTTGGAAAACTTTCCGGCTACGAAGATTACTTTTTGTTTCTCTGCAACTCCGGAGCGGAGGCGAATGAAAATGCTTTAAAGCTGGCCTCATTTCATACGAATAGAAAGAAAGTAATTGCCTTCACCAATGGTTTTCATGGAAGAACTTCATTGGCAGTAGCTGCCACTGATGGTCCTTCTATGCAAGCTCCGGTAAATAAGACTGACAATATAATTTTGCTCCCATTCAACGATGAAGCGGCATTGGAAAAAGCATTCAGCGAAGAAATAGGATCAGTCATCATAGAAGGTATGCAGGGAGTCGGCGGAGTGAGAATTCCTATAGCGTCCTTCCTGCAAAAGATAAGAATACTCTGTGATAAATTCGGAGCTGTGATGATTTTGGATGAAGTGCAGTCCGGTTATGGAAGATCAGGAAAGTTCTTTGCGCACCAACATGCCAATATCAGACCTGATATGATCACTGTCGCAAAAGGTATGGGCAATGGATTTCCGATCGCCGGAGTTTTGATCCATCCTAAATTCAAAGCGGTACATGGAATGCTCGGTACTACCTTTGGTGGTAATCACGTAGCATGCGCTGCAGGCATCGCTGTATTGGATGTGATTAAAGACGAAAATCTGCTGGAGAATTCCACCAAAGTCGGACAATACCTTTCAGACTCTTTGAAAAAAATCGCCGGAGTAAAAGAAGTGCGTGGCTTTGGATTGATGATTGGCGTTGAGCTCGAAATTCCATGTGCCGATATAAGAAATGCTTTATTAAAGGAACACAGAATATTTACCGGTTCTTCGTCTGATAAAAATACCATACGCATTCTTCCTGCTTTAAATATTAAAAAAGAAGACGCAGAAGTTTTTCTGAATGCTTTTAAATCTGTCATGTCTAAAACCCTTGTTAAATAAATGAGACATTTTACTTCCGTTAAAGATGTTGATGATGTTTATGCCCTGGTGAGATCGGCGCTGGAGCTAAAGAAAGATCCTTTGAAATATAAGGAGCTTGGAAGAAATAAAACAATCGGGCTTATTTTTTTCAATCCAAGTTTGCGAACCAGACTAAGCACTCAAAAAGCTGCGCATAATCTTACTTTGCGTGTCATGGAAATGAACGTAGGGCAAGATAGCTGGTCGATTGAATTCAGGGATGATGTGGTTATGGATGCCAATACGACTGAGCATATTAAAGAAGCTGCTGCCGTGATGGGCCAGTATTGTGATATCATCGGCATCCGTGCCTTTCCATCTTTAAATGATAAAGAGAGTGATTATAAAGAAGAGATCATTTCAAAATTTATCAAATATTCCGGAGTGCCTTTGATCAGCCTGGAATCTGCTACTCTTCATCCACTTCAATCCTTTGCGGATCTTATCACTATCGAAGAGTTGAAGAAAAAGGAGCGGCCAAAAGTTGTCCTTACCTGGGCGGCGCACCCGAAGGCATTGCCTCAGGCAGTTCCTAATTCCTTCGCCGAATGGATGCTGAGAGCCAATGTTGATTTTGTCATCACTCATCCCGAAGGGTATGAGCTTGATGAAAAATTCACCAATGGAGCGAAAATCACTCACGACCAGGATGAAGCTTTGAAAGGAGCGGATTTTGTATATGCCAAGAACTGGTCGTCCTATGAATATTATGGAAACATTTTATCCAAAGATAAAAGCTGGACTATCACCAGAGACAAAATGAATCTTACGAATGACGGGAAATTTATGCACTGCCTTCCGGTAAGAAGAAATGTGGAAGTGACGGACGAAGTATTGGATAGTCCGAGTTCGGTAGTGATCCATGAAGCAGGTAACAGAGTATGGTCGGCACAGGCGGTAATGAAGAAAATATTAGAAGACAATTTTTAAGTATTATGTTTTAAGTTATACGTTGTTGTATTTCGATAATTTTTAACTTATAACGTAAAACGTACAACGCAGAACCAAATGGAGAAACTGTACATCATAAAAATCGGCGGTAATATCATTGATGATGAT